>JAFGTL010000362.1 GCA_016934125.1 Candidatus Hydrogenedentota bacterium | reverse complement strand
TTCCAACGGAGCTCTCCTTTCGAAAAGCCCCTAGTGTGACATTTCTAACGAGTCCAACATGTGACATTATCAAAGAGTCGCGACAGGGAGCCTGTCAAAGCCTTGTCAACCGCCGATTCGTTGGATATACTGTAAGTCTGTGCGTTTTCGGGCCGCCTCCCGGCCCCTGATTGGGAAAGGAATGCGTATGCGCCACGGCGCCAGTCTCATCGCTTTGATGGAAGGTATGAGCCGGCCCGCGTTCCGCATCGCCAAAGAGCTCTCCGTCAACAGCCGCTCCGGCCTGACCCTCCGCTTCCTGTCCAAGAAGATCGAGCTCCCCCAGGAGGAGATCGAGTACCTCGTCGACGTCAATTCCCGCGTGTTCTTCCTCGATCTGACTCGCGTGAAACTCGTGCCCGAGGGAATCGCCGCCGTGAAGCGGATTGTGGCCGGCCTCGAAAACCACGGCGACGTGCCTTCGCTGTTCCGGCTTGTGAAGACGCTGACGCCCCACGACTTCCGGCGGTTCGAAGAGCAGCTCGGCATCGAGAAACCCGGCGGCAAGAAGGCCGCCATCGACGAACTGCTCCACCGGTACTACGCCCATCCGGAGAGCGTCGTCGAGTACGTGGCCACCCGCGGCTTCTCGCAGACGGCCCAGGAAGTGTTCGACGTGCTCTGGCAATCGCGGGACGGTGTGATGCCCGTGTCGCGGTTGCGGGCCGCCCACGGCGGATCGGACTACGGCGTCGAGCAGGCCTTGGCCGAACTCGTGCAGGCGTTCGCCGTTTTCGAGATGTTCCGGTTCGACACCGAAGACCGCCTCGTGCGCATCGCGGGGCTGCTCTCGGAGGTGCGGCAGGCCCAAGCCAAACGCAGCCGCGGCCGCGCCTCCAAAGACGCCCTGAAGCCCAGTCGCGGCAAGCCCTACGACGTGGACTCACGCGCCCTCGACTTCTCCGATCGCGTCTGCCGGATCGTCGCCGCCATCGCCGCGAAACCCGTCCGCGTCCGGGGCGACGGCGATCTGTTCCGCGAGGATCGCCGGCGTCTCGAGGAGATGGACACGGGCGACGATCCGTCCCTGACCACCTGTCTGTGGGTGGCCCAGGGCGTGGGCTGGCTGGCGCGCGTCGACAGCGAGATCCGCACCGGCAACCTGGACTCCCTCATCGCCCTGGATCGTATCAGCCGGCACCGGATCTTGTTCGACTGGCTCACCGCCCGCGGGGGCGAGTCCGAGACACGGCGCGCCCTGCGCGACGCCCTCGACGAGATGAAGCCGGACACGTGGTATCCCGTGATGGACTTCATCGAACACTGCCGGGAACGCGTGGCAGAAGACGAACAGCCCGTGCTCAAGAACGCCGGCGGCCACTGGGGCTACTCCAGCCCGAGCGCATCGGCCAATGCCGAACGGAATCTCGCCCGCGGCCTCGAAGAGACCTTCCTCTGGCTCGGCATCGTCGATCGAGCCGAAGAAGACGATGGCAGCGTGTTCCGCGTCCCCGATCTCGGCCGCTGCCTCCTCTCGGACAGCGACCACGGCGCCTTGGCCAAGCACTTCCCGGAGCGCGGCGCCGAGATCGTCGTCCAGCCCAACTTCGATATCGTCGTGCCCTCGCAAGACGTGGATCCCCTGCTCACGGTGCCCCTGGATCAGTTCGCCGAGCGCGCCAGCACCGGCCTGGCCACCGTCTATCACCTGAGCAAGGATTCCTTCACGCGCGCCATCCAGGAGGGCCACGACGGCGGCGCCTTCGTCGAGTTCCTCCTGGCGCACAACCGGGGCGGCTCGCTGCCCGGCAACGTCATGACCACCCTCGATGACTGGCGCGGCAACATGAAGCGTGTCCGGCTGCGCACCGTGCACGTCCTCGAATCCGACGATCCCCTCGTCATGGCCGATCTCATGCACCGCCGCCGGTTCCGCAAGTACTTCCAACAGGTGGATGCGCGCAAGACGGTGGCCTTCTCCAAGATCTCCAAGACCAACCTCGCCAAGGAACTCGAACGGGAAGGATTCGTCGTCGAGTAGGCTTCGCCCTCAGAACAGCGTGACGCGGGGCCGCACCGCGCGGATCTCGATGGACTCGAAGATGTCCTGCGCCGACGTGAGCCCGTCGAAGTCGCGCTTCACCTCGCCCAACGTGCCGCCGGGCGCCGCATATCCGTAGAGTTCGGGATGCGCGACGGCCCCACACTCCGCCACGATCTCGCCCCGGTAGAGGAGCGACGGCTGCCCCGATTGATCCGTGTCCATCCGGCCCGTGGCCTCGTCCAACTCCTGAAACGCGGCGTTGTAGTCCCCCGAGAGATTCACCTCAATCCAGCAGATCCACGCGCTGCCCGGCTCAACCTCCACGGCCCACGCGAAGTGCTCCCCCTTGGGCGTCGCCCCACTCACCGCATCGGGCGCGGGCGCCTCCGGCGTCGGCAGCCCGTCCCGGCCCGATTCCTGCCGGTAGATCTCGAACCATCGCGGCAGCGAGCCCGGGCACTCCGCCTTGCCCTCCCAGTCGCCCGTGGCCGAGCGCCGCGTCACAAACACCGTCTGCACCCGGTTCGCCACGGGATCTTCGAGCCAGATGGCGAACTGGGGCGGCTCGCCGAAATCCGAGAACAGGATGACGTCCGTGTTCTGGCAGATGGAGAACTCCAGGAGCGTCCGGCCGTGGACGCGCCAGTAGGCCTGCGCCACCAGCGCCCCGGCCACTCCGCACACCAGCAGCACGCCCACCGCGCACCACCGAACCCACCGGCGCTTGCGCCCGGCCCGATCTCGCCTGCCGTTCGCCAAGCCCTAGGCGTCCTTCCACTTTCCGCCGGTGAAATCCGGGAACTCGACGCTCGAGCCGTTGGCCCGAATGGACTGCTGCGACAACTCCACCACAGAGCTCCACGTGGCGCTGTCGTACACGTCGATCCACGGCTCCTCGTCCCGCCGGGCCATCTCGACGAAGTCCGACACGACGAAGTAGTCGCCCCCGCCGTGCCCGGTTCGAGACGCTTCCTCGCCGCGCGTCTTCCAGTACTCGTGCTCGTACTTCTCCGCGTACTGGGCCGCCTCCTCCCACTGGTGCGCCGGGCTTACCCCGTCGATGTAGATCCCCCTGCGCGAGTCGTACACGCCCTGCGGTCCCTGGGCCAGGTAGAAGATGTCGGCCGGCCGCGGGGAATCCGAATCGTAGTACACCGTGATCAACCGGCCGTTGGCCGTCTTGATCAGCGTGACGCACATGTCGCCATTGATGAACTTCGTCTGGGCCGCCGCGCTGTCCGCCCCGAACCGGTTCTCGGCGTAGGCGTGAATCGCCGCCGGCCGGCTCATCATGCTCACCAGCGATACGAGTCGGTCGCCCCGGTTGATATCGAGCCACTTGCTCACCGGCCCCAGGGAGTGCGTGGGATAGAGGTTGCCGAACTGCTCGGCTTTGATCTGCCCGCGCCAGGTGAGCGAGCCGTCCGACTCGAACCGGAGTGAACGGCAGTCGTGAATGTAGGAGCACTCACCGTAGTACACGTCCCCAAAGACCCCCGCGCGGATCATGTTGTAGACCATCATCCGCTGGCGGGCGTAGTTGTAGTTCTCGAGGAGCATGTAGCGTTTGCCCGTCTTCTCCTTCGTCTTGACGAGGTTCCAGCACTCCTCGATCGTGTACGCCCCCGGCACCTCGCTGGCCACGTGCTTGCCGGCCAGCATGGCGTCCACGGACATTTCCGCGTGTAATGGCGCGGGCGTCGCGATGAGCACCGCGTCAAAATCGTCGCGTTCCAGCATGCGCCGGTAATCGTACGGGCCCCTCGAGAATCCGGCGGGCGTGTTGCCGTGCGCGCGGTTCACCAGCTCGATCGCGCGGTTCAGATGCTCCTCATCGATGTCGCAGATCGCCGTCACCGCCGTGCCCGGCACCTGGAGCAACCCCTTGAGCAGGCCCGTGCCCCGGTTCCCGACGCCGATGAATGCGATACGTGCAGGCGGCGTCTCGGCCTGGCCCTGGGCCAGCGCGGCAGGCGCGGCAACCGCCGCGGCCCCCGCCGCGGCCATGAATCCCCGCCGGCTCATCGTCCTCTTCTCCATCAGTCCATCTCCTTCCCGTCCCCGGACGGCATCGTCACCGCAGGAACAACCCCGAGAACGCGGCGTAACACACCAGGATCGCGCACACGAACACGAAGTACCACACCCCGAGGTTGCGATACCAGGGCCGGCCCAAGTCGCGAAACACCGCCAGGTTCTTCCAGTTCACACACACCTCGTCAGACACCTTGTCCGCGGCCGGCCGCTTCGTGACGAGGCTGACTACGATCATCAGGATTGCGCAAAACAGCCAGTTGTATACGGCCCGGAGCGTGAACGCCGTGCTCCCCGTGAGCCAGTACTTGAGGACGACGAATTCGAGAAACAGCCCGAAGGCGATGCCCGCCGGAATCGTGATCGTGGCCGCCGGGGCCGTGGCCCGCCTCCACAGAATCCCTATGAGGAACACCGCCGCAAACGGCGGCGCAAAATACGCGTACAGATTCTGGATGTAATGAAACACGCCGTATCCGAGGCCCTCGATGAACGGCGCGATCGCCATGGCCGCCACCAGCACCACTGCGCTTACCCATTTCCCCATGCTCACCAGCGATGCCTCGCTCGCGTCGGGCCGGATGAACTTCCTGTGGATGTCGAGCGTGATGATGGTGGACGTCGAGTTCAACACCGAGTCGATCGTGGATTGGATCGCGCCGAACAGCGCGGCCAGCAGCAAGCCGCGCAATCCCACGTGGAGCAGGCGCGTCACCAGCACCGCATACGTCTGATCGATCTGCTGCGGATCCGTCAGGCCCGGCTCCATGGCGAAGTAGATGAGCCCCGGCACGATCACGATGAAGGGCATGAACACCTTCATGAATCCGGCGAACACGATCCCCATGCGGGCGTGCCACGAATCCCGCGCCGCCAGCACCCGCTGCACCATGAACTGGTTGATGCAGTTATACCAGAGGCCCACGCTGAACCAGCCGCAGAACACCGTCGCCCATGGGATCAGCTTGTGCGTCATCGGCTGGAACAGTTGCAGCCGATCATAGCTTTCGCGCCCGACGAGTTCGGGCGCGCTCTGCGCAATGGCCGCCGCCCACGCCTCGCCGTGGCCCAGGTTCCGGGCAATCATGATGTGCCAACCGGCGACTACGCCGTCCCCGTCGCCCAGGTAGCGCAGCCCCAGCACCGTCACCATCACCCCACCCACCACCATCACCACCACCTGGAACACGTCCGTCCACGCCACCGAACGCAGGCCGCCGTAGATCGCGTAACTGCCCGCCACGACGCCAAGCCCGACGACGCCGAGCACGAGGGTGCTCACGTTCAGCCCGAGAATGGACACGGTGTCCGGCCAGGCAAAGGCCGCCTTCAGCCCCACCGAGCCGGCATAGAGCACCGCCGCCAGGAACGCCGTCACGTTGGCCACCACCGTGAGGACGGCGAAGAACAACCGGCACGCCGGGTTGAACCGCTTTTCGAGGAACTCCGGCGCCGTGAACACCCGGCTTGCCAGCAGAAACGGGATGAACAGCCAGATCAGGATCGAAAACGTGTAGAGATTGCCCCATTCCCAGTGGGCCACGCAGATCCCGTACGTGTACGCGATCCCCACCATCCCGATGAAATGCTCCGTCGAGATGTTCGAGCCGATGAACGACGCGCCCACCACGTACCACGGCAGCCGCCGGCCCGCCAGGAAGTACTCCTCAGCCGTCTTCTCCTGCCGGCTTCCCACCAAGAACCCGATGCCTACCAGCACCGCGAAGTAGGCGCCGAACACGAACACGTCGATCCCGTTCAACCCTTCCACCGCACGTTTCCCCTCATATGGTTCGGCCTTACGCCGTAGCGCTGCGCACCCCGAAGTAACAGAATACGCACGCCCTGTCAACTCGGCCGCGCTCCACCTGGACACCCGTCCTGTGATATCCTGGCGCCCGCGTCGCGCCATCACGGAATGCGGAACGGAGGTCGGTACGTCATGAAGAACACGCGCGGGCTAAGCCGGAGGGGGTTTCTCAGAATGCTCGGTGCCGCCGCGGCCGGCGGCGCTGCCGCGGCCAGTGGCACCCGGGCGTACGCGCGCGTCGGCGCGAACGACCGCGTGCGGCTCGCCGTGATCGGTTGCGGCGGCATGGGCGGGCGGCACGTCGAGGCCCTCGCCACCAATCCCCAATGCGATCTGGCTGCCGTATGCGACGTGTACATCCCCCGCTACCGGAACGCGGCCGCCGTGGTCGAAAACGCCGCCGGCAAACGCCCGGACGGATACCAGGACTTCCGCCGCATCCTCGATCGCGGCGACATCGACGCGATCCTCATCGCCACGCCCGATCACTGGCACCCCCTGCTCACCATCCTCGGGTGCCAGGCGGGCAAGGACGTGTACGTCGAGAAGCCGCCCTGCACCGCTATCGCCGAAGGCCGCGCCATGGTGGAGGCGGCGCGCCGCTACGGCCGCGTCGTCCAGGTGGGCACCCAGCAGCGTTCCATGCCCCTGTTTCAGGAGGCCATGGCCCTCATCCATGCCGGCAAGCTGGGGCCCATCACCGGCGCCACCGCCTGGGTGGGCACCAACGGCCTCATCGCCGAGGAACACCCCCAGCCCGTGCCCGACGGACTCGACTGGGATCTCTGGCTCGGCCCGGCCCCGAACGTGCCCTTCTCGCCGGAGCGGTTCGGCGCCTTCCGGATCTTCGACGACTACGCCCGCGGCGGTGAACTGGCCAACTGGGGCGTCCACCTCTTCGACATTGTCCACTGGGGCATCGGGCAGGATCGCCCGCTCAGCATCCAGGCCCTCGGCGGCACTTACGGCGCCGGCGCCGGCGCCGACAACTACGAGGTTATCGAGGCGCTCCTCGAATACCCGGGCTGCACGGCCACCTGGGAGCAACGCCACACCAACACCCACTCCGGCAAAGGCTACGGCATCCGGTTCCAGGGCCGGAACGGCCGGCTCACCATCGACCGCGGCACCTTCATCGTCGATCCCGACTCGCTGGGCATCGGCGAGGTGGTCGGCGAACCGGAGCGGAGCTGGGCCAATCCCGATCACCACAACAACTTCTTCGACTCGATCCGCACCCGGAAACGCCCCGTCGCCGATATCGAACAGGGATTCCGATCCGCCGCCGCCATCCTGCTTGCCGGCATCGCC
>JAFGTL010000361.1 GCA_016934125.1 Candidatus Hydrogenedentota bacterium | reverse complement strand
CGGGGACACCTGAGGCGTCTTCCGTGCACCCCGCGCCGCAAGACCTGACCAGGCCCGGGAGGATGGGGCCTTGCACAAAACCCCTTCTATTATATAGCGCACGGGCGTTTACCCCCCGGCGCGAGGTAACTCATTGGTTTGGCGGAAGATGGGGGCGTGGAAAGGTGGTCAGAAGGGGGCCGGAGGCAAGAACGACCAGGGACTACGCGGATCGGGGGAGAGACGAACGCGGGGGCGCGAAGGGCGCACAGAGCGAGCGCGGAGCGGGAGCAAGAGGGGAGCACTGACCACGGATTGCACGGATGACACAGATCGGGGCCAAGAGGGAAGATCAACCACGAATGGACACCAATGGACGCGAATCGGAGGAAGGATGGACGGGAATCGGGCCGATTTGTGGGGCTTCATGTGGTGCGGTCTGGAGACCGCACCACAACAGGGCGGGCGCAAGAAGCGGGCGCAAGAAGCGGGCGCAAGAAGCGGGCGCAAGAAAGCTGGGGGCAAGAGGGGAGCACTGACCACGGATTGCACGGATGACACGGATCGGGGCCAGGAGGGAGGATCAACCACGAATGGACACCAATGGACGCGAATCGGAGGGAAGAGCAACGTGAATCGGGCTGATTTGTGGGGCTTCATGTGGTGCGGTCTGGAGACCACACCACAACAGGGTGTAGGGGGGGTACCCCGAAGCTGCGGAGAGCCTTGTGGACACGGCTCCGGTTGCGTCGGTCTCGCTCTTCCGCTCTTGCTCAGAGAGTCCGGCGACTTCTTGAACGGCTCGGTTTGCTCACGCTTCCAGCGCGATTGCGCTGGGCCGTGCGGGGGGGCTACTCCGGGGCGGACGGGGCGCGGAGCGCGCGCCAGGCGGCCATCGAACGGGACAGGTTATCGTGGACGTCGCCGCCGATGCCGTATCCCTGGAGGCCGATGGGGCCGCAGTAGTCGATGGCGTCGAGCTTGTGGAGCAAGGGGCGGACGTCGAAGGTGCCTTGGCCGAGGGGCTGGATCAAGGTCTTCCAGTCCCGGCCGTCCGCATCGGCGCCGTTGAGGGTCACCATAAACAGATGCGGCGCAGCGAGATCGAGCCGGGCATCGAGATCCTGCCCGTCCACGCGCAGCCAGTGGCACAGATTGAACGTGACGCCGACGTTCGGCCGCGCCACTTTCCTGGCGACGCGCACTGCGTCTTCGACGCGTTCGAGCCAGCATCCGGTGTGCGGATAGAGCGCCACGCGCAGGCCGCTCTCGGCGGCCAGATCGGCGAGCCGGCCCACCGCCTCGACGGCCGCTGCATCGCCGTCGGGCGAGGACACGGCATACGTCGCGCTCTCGATAGGCGTCCAGAGCACGGTGCCGCGGCCGTCGAGGAGGGCGACGAGTTCGGGCAGGCCTTCGGCGAACCGCGCCGTGTCCGGGCCGATCTCGATGGGGCGGTACACGGCGAACAACCGCCGCCCGCAGCGGTCGAGTTCGCGGAGCAACTCGGCCATGTCGCCGCGGCCCGTGTTGTCCGTGCCGTCGTATCCCAACTCGTGCACCATCGCCACCTGCGAGGGGATGGTGGCGTGGGCGGCATCCTGGGTGCCTGTGTCCATGGCGAAGAACGGATTCATGCTGCGCCCTCCCCCGGCCGCGCCGGCCGGCAGATCGTGGTATGGCACGATCCGGATGTTGCGATAGGCCACGGGCCCGTGGTCACCCTGGAACATGAGGGGCCCGAGCGGCTGCTCGTCGTGGAAGGCACACGCGCGCGTCGGCCCGGTGAGTTCCACGTTCGAGTGCACCACGACGCCGTTGTGCGCCACCTCGATGAAGCGGGCGTTCTCGATCTTGGCGCCCTGCGTGTCGAATCGGGGCGCCCGGAACACGAGGTCGAAGGACTGCCATTCGCCCGGCGGCCGCGACGCGTTTACGCGGGGCGCGTGGCCCTCATACCCGTTCGGCTGGCGGGCGTCATCCCACCGCTGGTAGATGCCGCCGCAGTCGGAGTAGTGGGGCGTCTCGACGCCCCAACTGTCGAGCACCTGGATCTCGTAGCGTCCCTGGAAGTATACGCCCGAGTTGGAGCCTTTGGGCACCATGAATTCGATGTGGGCGCGGACGTCGCCGAACTCGGCGGCGCTGAACAGGTGGCCGGTGCGGCCCGTTGGCCCGTTCACGAGCGTGCCGTGCCCGGGTTTCGTGGCCAGGAGCTTCTCATCGTTCGGATCCGTGAATGCATCGGCGGCATTTATCCAGTCGCCGGTGTCGCCGCCCCACGCCGCGAAGCTGTCGCCGCAGAGAAGCACTTTGGCCTCGTCGTCGGGCGTGATGGGCGGCGCGGCGGCAACCGCGGCCCCGGCTGCGGCCAGCGTCCACCCGCACAGAATCCAGAGACGTCTCATGGCGCTCCCTCCGGTTTGTATCGTGCCGGCCCTACGTGCGTGCCCCGTCTGGCAGGTATTCCTCCCGCACCGGCGAGAAGATCTCGACGGCTAGCGAGTCCTCGAGGATGGCCGCGCCGTGGGGTTCGTCGCTCGCGATGCACCAACTGTCGCCGGGCATCACGTCGTGCTCGGCGCCGCCGATAGAGAGCCGGATGCGGCCCCGGACGAGGTAGCCTGTCTGCTCGTAGGGGTGCGCGTGGACGGGCAGCGTGCTGCCAGCGTCCATGACGAACTCCGTCATCAACGTGCGGGCCCCGTAGCAGAGCGTCTTCATCTGGATGCCCGGCAAGGCATCGCGGTATCCGTGGGAACTGTGCTTCGCAAACACGAATGCGGCCCTCCCAGCGTCAGTATACGCTCATGTGTACGGTTTTCAGCCCTTCTCGTGCAGGCTCTGTCGAATCAGGCTCAATTCTTCGATGGACATGAGTTACACCGCACCATCTCCTCCCTCAAGATATCACAAAAGGGGAATGCCTGCGGATTGGGGGCCAAACGGTTGTGGGGTGAATAGGCTCGGGAACGGGGACGTCAGGCGGTGGGCCCCGGCTTCCCGCCTTTGCGCCATTCCACGCCGGCCAGGAGCGCCCCGAACATGTCGTCTTCGGGATCGATACGGACGCAGGCGAGTTCCTCGGGTGTCGGATCGCGATCCTGGAACTCGACGAACGGGAGGTCTTCGATGACGGCGAGGGGCGTCTGCTCGTCGGCCTCGCCCATGACGAGGACGGCCGCGGCCGCGAGGGCGTCGGCCACGTTGACGCGCGTCATGCTGAGCGGCCGGCCGAACACGTCGGGGGCGCCGATCCGATCCGTGATGGCGGCGAATCCGCTATGGGCGATACACAGGCCCGTCACACCCCAGCGCAAGGGCACCGAGCGGCTGTCCGTGAGGATCACGCCGAGGCGCCGGCAGCCGGCCCGCTCGCACAAGGCCGCGCGGATGCGGTTGGCGCTGGCCTGGGGGCACTCCGGCCACAACACGTAGTAGCCGTCCGTGTTCGACTCGTCGATGCCCGCCGACGCCACCAGCATGCTGTCCTTGATCGTCAGGGCCACGTGATACTTGTTCGCGCTCGCGGGGAGGTAGTGGTCGGCTTCCTGGGCGATGAGGGCGCCCTTGTCCGCGTCCTCCGGGGATACCACCCGCCCTTCGCACAGCGCTACAATCTTCGACGTCACCGCCACCACCGTGCCCTCGTGGAGCGGCGGCAGGAACTCCTCGAGCACGGCGAGCACGTCCCGCTGCCCCGCGCGGATCTTGTCTGTCCG
>JAFGTL010000360.1 GCA_016934125.1 Candidatus Hydrogenedentota bacterium | reverse complement strand
GGCACACCGCCGGCCATGCGCACACTCTGAGAACACGTCGATGCATGAATGACCCCCTTCCGCGCCGCCGGGCACGGGACTGCCCTTTTCCGCCCGGCACGCCGTTCGATGGCTGTTCGTCCGCCCGCGCACCCGCCAGGAAACGCGCACGAGACGCAGGCAACCCGTGTGCCGATTATGGCCGGGCTTGGGTGCCGTGTCAACCCGTTCGACTTGCCCGGCACAGAGTTAGGCCAGTACGCTCCGGCCGCGGGGCTTCCCCGTCCGCGTGCCACGGCGCCTAGGTGTGGGCGCCGGCGCGCTCCATGAGCCAGCGGTGGAGCCGCTCGGCCTGGAGGCAGAACGCTTCGAGGCGGGCCTCGATCACCTGGGGAAAGGCGTTCCCGTCTGTCTCGATGGCGAGGAAAGGCAGCCGGCGTTCGCCCTCCGGGAGCAGATGGCCGTCGTGCTTCCCGTCCCGGGCGGCGAGGGCGCGTTTCTCCGTCGTGGTGAACTTCTCGTTCAGGATAGACTCGGCCACCCGGCTCGGCATGCAACCGAACGGGCCGATGGAGATGACGCCGCAGGAGGGATTCACGATCTCGTGCAAGGCCGAGCCGACGGTGAGGATGGCCTCGCCGCCGAGATTGGGCGAGATGAAGGCCCGGCCCGCCTCGAGGCTGGGCTCGACCTTGGCCTCCTCGTACAGGAACATCCCGGCGGGCGCCAGCGTCTTTCGCACGGCGTGATCGAAGTAGCGCTTCACCCAATGCCGAGTCCAGAATCCGAGCCAGGGCTTCCCGTCGTGCCCGTGTTTGACGAGCCAGTCGCAGTACTTGAACCACTCGCTCGTCTGGGCCTGACGCACCGCGAATCCGCGTTCGGCGAGCCGCTCGATAAGGCCCTGGAGCGAGATCGGATCGCGCCTCACGTAGATCTCGCCCACCAGCGACAGCTTCGGCACCTCCGGATAGGGTTTGCGCAGGCGCACCTCCGCGAGGCGGGCGGCGCTGTGGGCCAGTTGCTTAGACAGCGTCTGCCAGCCCTGATCGATGGCGCCCAGCACCGCCTCGTGCTCGCGCGCCAGGATCGCCAGTCCCGCCTCCCGATCTTCGGCCGCCGCGAGGATCGTCGACCACATCTCGTCGAACAGATCGCCGACGATGATGGCCCGCCACGCGGCGAGCAGGAACTTGTCGCCCAATCCGCCGTATCCGTTTTCCGAAGTCAGCGACAGCACGGCCACATCGCGGAGCCGGAGCTTCTCGACGAGCCGCTTCGAGAACACGTGGTATTGCCCGAACCGGCACGGCCCGTTTGTGCTCGCCATGAAGTACACGGTGACTTCGTCCGGGGGGCGCTCGTCGAGGTAGCGGAGCAAGGAGCCAACGGTCGTTTGCAGGGGGAGGCATTCCTTACAGGACGCGTTGCCGCGGCCAAGGCGTAACACCTCCTCATCGGCGGGAGGGAGCGCGATGGCCCGGATTCCGCGGCGGCCGAACGACTTGGCCAGTAACGAAGTGCCGAACCGGCCCATGGCGGGAAGCACGACGCGAACCCGTTCGTCTTCGAGGGGGATCCAGCGGCCCTGCGAGGTGCGGACGCCGGGCATGGTTTCGCGGAATTCGATGGCGGCCGCGCGGAAGGCCGTGTCTGCGTGTTGGGGCGCCTGGGGTGAGGCAAGGTGGCGATAATGGCGCACGATGTCGAGAAAGGCCTCGATCCGCGTTTCGAGTCCTGCATCCGCGGTGTGGCTGTCCAACTCAAGGGTGAGGGAGGGTTTGCGCCCCATGACGTCGCGGAAGAACCCGACGAGGAACGAGTCCGGCCCGCACGAGAAGTTGGTGATGTACGTGCCGAACAACTGCGGATCCTTCGCCACGTAGTGGGCGCCTTGCAGCAGCATCCGGCCGACCGCCCAGTACATGTTGTGGTCGGGTTCGAGCTCTTCGTGGTCAGCCGGCAGCATGTCATAGGGGATGACGCAGACGCCGCGCGACGCGAGCTTGCCCGGAATCCCCTTGTTGGCCTCGGGCACGAAGCTGTTGTAGGAGCGGCCGAAGAGGATCACGGCCGCCGCCTCGGGCTCGCTGCGCACCCGGGCCAGGGCCTCGGCCCCGAGGGCGCGGATATCCGCCCAGAACGCGTCCTGTTCGGCGTGGGCCGCATCGAGGGCCGGCCCGGCCTGGGCCGGATCGACGCCGAGTTGCCGTGCGATTTCCTCGAAGGCCTCGAGGCTGGGGCGCGCTGCGTCGGTGAGGTTGATGCAGGGCGTGAGTGTGCGGGGCGTATCGAGGGCGGGAAACGCGGCCTTGAGGACATAGGGTTCGGCCTGGACAAACACACAGGTGCACGAGGGCGATCGCCCGTCCGGGGCGGGGATGCTGCGGAGATGGGGGAGAAACACGAAATCGGGCTCCTTGGCGAGCAGATCGGCCGCGAAGCCGTGGGCGAGTTCTGCCGGGAAGCAGAACGCGGCGCCCTGCTGCGCGATCCCTTCCGGGGCGGGGGTGTCGGGCAGCACGACGCGGAAACCCAACTCGGCGAAGAAGCGATTGTAGAATGGGAAGTAGGTGTTGACGAGGAACGAGCGATTGAGGCCGATGGTGGGGCGCTCGTCGTGGGGATCGTCGGGGGCGAGATCGCGGAACAGGCGGCGGCGGCGGGCCTCCACCAAGTCCAGGCCGGCCGTGTCCACCTTGCGCTCGTGGATCACGTTGTCGTAGCGGTTGCAGACGCCCCCGAAGGGATAGATGACGCCGTCGATCTCGATTCGGGCGATCTCGCATGCGCGATCGCACTGTTCCTTGCCGCCGTTGCAGATGAAGGGGCTGCGGTACACGACCTCCCGGGCAGCCAACTCGTCGAGATGGAAGGTGCCGGGCGCGAGGCGCCCGTCGTCTATCCTGCGCTCCACTTCGAGGGCGACACCGAACGCGCCCATGAGGCCCGGCTCCGGTGGTACGACCACCTCCTTGCCCGTGAGCGCCGCCATCGCCGCCGGCACCGCCTCGTTGTAGCACACCCCCCCTTGCATGAAGACTTTCGCGCCCACCGGGCGGTTGCCCTTCACGCGGTTCGCGTAGTTCATGCACACCGAATACACGAGGCCCGCCACGATATCGGGCACGGACACGCCTTCCTGGACGGCCCGCTTGATGTCCGAGCCGATGAAGGCGGCGCACTGATCGTTGAAGTTGGGCGGCGATTGGGCGGCGTAGGCCGTCGGGCCGATGGCCGTGACATCGAGTCCGAGGGCCTCCTTGGCGGATTCCTCGAGGAACGAGCCCGTTCCGGCGCTACAGGCTTCATTCATGGCGTAGTCGCTCGCGACGCCATTGGTGATATAGGTGTACTTGGCGTCCTGGCCGCCGATCTCGAAGATGGTGTCCACGTCCGCGTCGAAGTGCACCGCGGCGGCCGCATGGGCGATGATCTCGTTGATCACGCCGTCCGTCATGGCGTGCAGGCCGGCGATCTGGCGCCCTGAGCCCGTTACGCCGAGGCCCTCGATCGCGACGGGCGCCTGAACCTGCCCGGCGAGACTCGCGTACACCTTCCGCGATGCGGCCACTGGATCGCCGTCTGTGCGCAGGTACTCGGCGGCGACGATGGCCTTGTCCGTGCGCCGCATGAGCACGCCCTTCGTCGTCGTGGAGCCCACGTCGAGTCCGAGAATCAGCCGATCGCCCGGAGCGGCGATTCCACGGGGGCGCTGGTTGAAGGTAACCATGGCCTTGGCGGCCGACAGCGGCTTCAGGAACGACAGGCCCGCTCCGGCGGCCGAGCCCGCCCGGTGCCAGTCCGCAAAGGGCTTCGTTTCGTGTCTCTGCGCCCACACGGCGGCGCCGAGCGCCTCGAACCAGGGCGCCTCGCGCGGCACGAACAGATCCTCGATCTCCTCACGCAGGAAACGGATCAAGTGGGCGTTCTGGGCACAGCCGCCCACCACCATCACCGATTTCCGCGGCAGTTTCTTGAGCAACTCGACGATCTTGGCCGCCATCATCCGCGTGAGCCCGGCCACCACCTGCACTTTGGGCACGCCCTTGTTCAAGGCGTGGGTGCAATCGCTTTTGCAGAACACGCTGCACCGGCCCGAGACGGGGTGCACCTGTTCCGCGGGGGGCATCGCCGCCACCTCCTCGAGCGTGAGGTTCATGCGGCCCAGTTGCTGCAGGAAGAACTCGCCCGTGCCGGAGGCGCACTTGTTGCCCGTATGGATGCCCTGGATCCGGCCCGCCTCGTCCAGGTGGTACACCATGAACGTCTCGCCGCCCGCGCTCACAATCACCCGATAGGGATGGCCGTCGGGCAGGAGATGGGCCGCGGCGAGTTCAACCGCCTCCGGCTCCGAGATGGTGGATCCGGGCAGGTGGTCGCGGAACTTGCGCCCTGTCGCGGCAACGCGCACGGTGTCGAGGCCGGGAATGGTGTCCAGCAGTTCCTGGAGGCAACGACGCGGGTTGCCCTCGTGCACGCGTGTCTGGGCGGAACGCACGGCTCCCCGCTGGCCGCCTTCGAGGCGAACCAGGCCGACTGTCGAAGCCCCTACGCAGATTCCAACCGATTCCATCAATGCCCCCGCCGTCCGGACGCTGGACGAGAAGTTCCGTGCAGTCCAGTGCGAAACACCGCAACGCCCGTGAGAATCGTATTTTACCGCGATTGTTTGATTGTG
>JAFGTL010000359.1 GCA_016934125.1 Candidatus Hydrogenedentota bacterium | reverse complement strand
GTGCTCGTGTGTTACGCGTGCCATCCGACGACACTGGGCGGATATCTGGTTGGCGCGGACTACCCCGGGTTCGCCCAGGACGCGATCGAGGCCGAGTTCGACGGCTGTACGGCCCTCTTCATGCAGGGATGCGGGGCCGATCAGAAAGTGCGCCACGTGGACGCCCGCGGCTTCTTCAAGAGCGGCCCGGCGCCGGTGGCCAAATCGCTCGGACAAGAGTTGGCCCGGGCGGTGCTGGTGGCGCTGTGTGGCGCGGGCGAGCCGGTGGCCGGGGCGATGGCGCTGCAACTGGCGGAGGCGGAACTCCCGCTGCAGGCGCCGCCGACGCGTGAGGAAGCGGAGAAGATGGCCGCGCACGAGGATCGGTTCCTGGCCGCGTGGGGGCGCGAAATGATGCGCATCCACGACGAAGGGGAGGCCTTCATGCGCGCGAAGCCGTTGACACTCCAAACGCTCGGCATCGGCGACTTCGCCCTGGTGGCGTTGTCGGGCGAGATCTGCGTGGGTTACGCGTTGCGGCTCAAGAAGGCGCTCGCCGGGCGGCCGTGCATCCTTGCGGGCTACACGAACGGCATGATCGGCTACATCCCGACGAAATCCATGATGGCCGAGGGCGGCTACGAGGTGAACCGGAGCCACTACTACAACATGACGCCGGCGCCCTATGCCGAGGACGTGGAAGACGCGATCTGCGCCAAAGTGGGCGAGATGCTCGGGCTTTCCGCCTGTTGAGCCGGGCCTGCCCGGGCCGGCGCGTTACCGGTTGAGGCGGAACGCCCGGCCGAGCGAGCGGGTGAGATCCCTGCGGAGCTTGGCGATGCTCGTCGGATGCGGCGGCCGCTGAACGATAAGGCGTCGGAGGTTTCTCGTAAGCCGCATGGGCGCGTTGATGGCCCAATCGGACGCTTCGAGGACGCCGCTCAGGTTACGCCGCCGGAGGCGCAGCGAGGCGATCAGGGCGGTGGGAATCACCACCAGCGTCAGCCCGACCGCCACGGCAACCAGCACGAGCCACCATTTGCTGCCCATCTCGCTCAGCGTCTTGCCGATGAAGGCAAAGGAGGAGCCCAGCGCCGCCACGGCCACGCCGCCCGACAGCAGCATGTCGCGCAGCCCCCCCACTCTACCGCCAGGCGCGGACGCGCCGGGCTCGGGGGCCGGCGGCGGGGCAGGCGCCGTCGCCGACGCGGCGATACCTCCCTTGACGCCCGCCTCGATGCCGGACGATGCCTCGGCGATCTGCGTCTCCAACTGCTTCTCGGCCCCGGACGTAATCCGCTCGGCCGTGGCCGAGATCTGGGCGCCGATCCGCTTGAAGGGCGCGGCAATGGCCTCGCGGAGGTTGACGGGGTTCTCGACAACCTTGACGACGCGCGTTTCCCACTGCCGGCCGGAAGCGTCGAACAGGACGCCGCGTTTGCCGGGCCCGAGATTGGCCAGCCGGCCCGTGGTGACGGGGGTGACAATGTAGAACGGCGCATCCTCAGGGCCGCCGGTAACCTCGGAATAGAGCAGGTAGATGCCCGCGCGCTCGGCCCGGGCGCTGTGGGCGGCCACGTCGGTGACGCGGAAGTTCATGTTGAACACGTGGCCGTCCATGACGACGCGGCCGGTTTCGAACATGGCCCGCCGCCGGGGATCGTAGAGGTAAGCGAAGCTGACGAAGTTGTTGCAGATATCGAGGAACCAGCGCTGAAGAAGGATCAGGAACTCGAGATCTTTGAGCACGCTGAGTTCTTTGCCGACGGCCAGATCGGATTCGATCAGGCTCTGCAGGCGGGCGGGAAGATCGCTGTCGAGATAGCCACGGAGCTTGTCGAGTCCCAGCGTCTCGACTTGGCCGCCCGCCTTGGCGGCCAGCCAGCCTTCGTAGGGCGCAAAGGTGTGCTCCACGGCGCGCCACTGCCGCTCGTCGAGTTGCTCGCCGTTGAAACCGCCCTTCAGGGCAGGCGCGATCACTGTTGTGGCCAGCTCGGCCACGGCGGCGCGGTAGTGCGGGTTGACGCCCTCCTCGATGCGCAGCAGGCCGTCGGCGCGCGGCGCGGCCAAGGGCGCGCGGGCCAGGTAGTCGGCCGCGGCCGATTCGTTGTCGAACACTTCGGCCGGACACTCCGCCCGGGCCGCAGCGCGGCCCAGACTTCGGTTGAGTTCGACGACGTCGCACTGGCGGAAGTAGGCCCGGATGGCCGGCGCGAGCCGGGCGTAGAGTTCGT
Source organism: Candidatus Hydrogenedentota bacterium (assembly GCA_016934125.1). Lineage (GTDB taxonomy): Bacteria > Hydrogenedentota > Hydrogenedentia > Hydrogenedentales > SLHB01 > JAFGTL01. The sequence goes on along the minus strand of JAFGTL010000359.1, from coordinate 877 downwards.
ACCGTGCGGCCGTGTCGGCGCCAAAGGGCAGGAGTTCCTCGCCGCCTTCGGCGCGCACCGCGTCATGCCAGTCAATCAGGGCGCGGCTGTTTGCGAGGAAGGCGTCGACGAGGGCTTGATCGACGCCCAGGGCACCGTTCAGATCGGTTGTCGAACCCTCGGTGGCGATGATGTCTTGGATGAAGGCGTCGAGCTCGGCATCGAGCTGCCCGTCCGCCGGGATCACGCCGTCGCCGTTGGCCAGGCCCTGGGCGAAGATGGCCTGGTGATCGCGCGCCTGGGCCAGGCTCAACGTGCCCTCGCCGTCGTGGCCGAGGTTCCGCAGGACGCGGCGGGCCGTGTCCCGCAGTTGCCTGCCCTCGTCGTGGCTCGTGTCGATGGCGGCCAACTCGAGCACATCGCTCCGCTCGTCGGCGCGCCGACGATCGGCCAGCACATGGAGCAGCCACCGTGCCGCCCGGCGCACCTCGCAACTCTGCAGCCGCTGATTGCGCAACCTGTCGAGCCGATCCAGGAGCACGGGATCGCAGGTGAGTTGGCTCAAGGGCGCGCTCGTGGCCATCCAGAACGGATCGTCCAGTTCCTCGAGCGCGGCGAGATCGGCAGCGGACTGGATGCGGAGTTGGTATGAGCCGCCGTAGTTCTCAAACGCGAACTTCTGTCTCGTCAAGAATGCCATGGGCCCCCTCCACATCCCGTTCAACCAGGAACCACTTCCGATTCTGACACACCGCCGCCCGATTGTCTACCGGGAGTGCGGTGCAATCGGCCCATTCGCGGCGTGAAAGCCGTGTCAAGACTCTTTAGAAGTGTCACATGAGTTAACTCGTTAGAAATGTCACATTGCCTTGGTTTCCGGGTTGAAGACTAAGCGAGT
>JAFGTL010000358.1 GCA_016934125.1 Candidatus Hydrogenedentota bacterium | reverse complement strand
CAGACGCAGGACATCATCGAGAAGATTGTCGATCCAGAGGATCCATACATCCTTGTCAAGTATCGGCACAGGCCCGACCCAGAGCCCCTCATGCCCGCGAACTATCGCACGCCTCGCGCACAAGCGCCGGCATATTCGGCGTTGGATGCGGCCGAGACAGTCGCGCGGGGGCTGGAACGGAGCCTCGGCACGGGGTGCGTTGTCATCATTGCCGGAGGCGTCCAGATGTCAGGAGGCGGGGACTTCGTCCTAGAACTCCAGCGCTGCTTCGCCACAGCCAGGAATCTGCCGCTCCGGCAGGCCGAATGCGTGATCAGGGACTCCCTCATCGGTCAGGACGTAGCGCGCCGGTTGGCGGTTAACCTGTCTCCGTACTATGGCGAACTCGACGTGAGGTTGGGCGCACTCGCCCCCGTCCGCCAGCCCGAGTCCCCGCCGCCGCCGCTCTCAGACAAGGAGTTGGATGCTCTGGCTGTCGACATGCTCGAGGAATAGCGTGTGTCACGCGCAGAGAAAGAAGGGCCCATTGGGCGTCTGCAGCTTGGCGCCTGAGGGCCGCCGCGTGTCGGAACACGTTTCGGAAAGGAGTCTTCTCATGCGAGGTGCATGTAGGAAACGAGTTGTCTTCATGCTCCTGATTCTCGCTCTTCCTGTCGCTGGACAGGCCCATGCCAAAGTCCCGGAGTCGAGGTGGTACCTCTACTGGGGGCCACACGATTTTCACATTGATTCCACTCACGAAAGCATGTGGCAGTATGTTGCCCCGATCCGGCGCTACGTGCAGTGCGTGTTCTTGGAGGAGAGCGTGCCCGGCGATCCCCCGGGAACCGATCCGGACCGGTGCACGATCGAGAACCTGCTTAACTACCTAAGGAGCGGCATCGGCATTGTGAATTACCACGCCCATGGGGGCGGCGATTTCGTTGCCGTGGACACGTGGGGCCCCGGGCCCGAAAACAAGGCCGCCCGGGACAGGAAGCTTGCAGAGTACAAGGCGACGTACGGGGCGGCGAACTGCTCGGCCTGGAATTTCAGGGACCGGGACGACGCCCTCAACTACGGCATTCGCGTATATGCCCCACTCGTCAAGGCCACTTGTGCCGAGCGCATTGGTGGGCCTCAAGGGGTGTCGTTTATTGGCGGCTGCGAGTACGGCGACATGGGACTCAATGCATTCTACAGCCAAGTGTCTTTTGGATACGCGGGAATCGCTTATTCTCCTGGCCCGACGCGAGAAGACATCGAAGGCATCTTCTCGCGAATGAACGGCGCAGTAGGAAACGGACAGTATCGTTCCGCCATCGATGCTTATGCAGATTACGATGATCCTGACGAGCCTGGGGGCGACGACTACGTTGAGATCTACATTGCAGAAGGCGAAGTCGGGAATCTCGAGTTGTCGCCAACGGTATCGGATGCCTGCCCGGTTAACGGAGACGAAGACAACTACGCGCGCGCCGGGGAGGCGCGCATCCAGTTCAGTTCGCCCATGAAAACCAGCATACCTGCGGCATCGCTCATTTCGCTGTCCGGCGCATCGTTCGCTGTCGAGCCCACGTGGGAATTGGGGGGCAAGGGGATCAGGTTCGACTATGCGGCCGAGGACGAGGGCTGGATCACCATTACGGTGAGCGGCTCAGCCGAGGCCAAGATGCAGCGCGGCGACATCTACCTCGACGGAAACGACGGGGATCCCGATGGCCACAAGGGCGTAGCGCCGAATCAGGACGATTTCGCTTTCAGGTTTTACGGCAATTAGGGGGGCTGTGCGTGCGCGGCGGGCCGCGGCCGCGCAGCCCATGACGACACAGGAGGGGCCGGTATGCAGGAGTATGAGACGCCCGCTATCGAGAGTTACGACGCGGATGACTTCATCGACGATGATGCGCTCGCCTATCTGACGTGTTACACGTGATGCCGGCGGCGCGCGACGGCTGCGCTCTGTAGCCGCGCGTCAAGACGCGAAGGACTGGGCCGGTGAGCGAGGAGTGCGCGTGCGATCTGTGCGTTCTAGGCGTGCGAATCGCCGTCCGCACGAATCGTCCTGCGATAGCCGGGGCCGCGCGGCGCGAGTTCGAGGCGTTTATCGACGAGGAGCCCGCCGCGGATGCCGTAGTACTCGGCATCGCGGTGTCCGGGCATACGTGGCGCGTCGAGGTGGACGGCCGGTGTGCGAGTCTCGATGTGCAGCCCGGGGACTGGGCGCGCGTGGGCGATCTGGTGACGCTCGTGGCGGCCCATGGGCGCCGCGACCTCCGTTTCGTGCACGGCTCGAGCGTGGCGACGCCGAGGGGGGCCGCCCTCTTCATCGGCCCGTCCACCTCCGGGAAAACCACCCTGGCACTCGCGCTCGACAGAGCGGGATTCCCCCTCCTGGCCGACGACATCACGCCTGTCGACCTCGCAGCGGCCACGGCGTTTGCCTTTCCCACCACGGCGGGTGTCCGGCCCCATACGGCGGCCCTCCTTGACGGCCACACACCGCTCGAGTGGCCTGTTCACGACAGGGCTCGCGGCACCGGGGGCAGGATGGGCTCGCCCGTGTCCGTAGGACACCTCTTCTTCCTTGAGGCCGCGAACGGCCGGGTGAAGCGGGCCCCGTTGCTCGACGGATGGGAGCGCCTTGTGGCGGCCTTGTTTGGCGGGCCCAGTCCCGGGCGGGGGAATGCGGCCAGGAGCGTGTTTGCCCTTCGCGACAAGAGCGATTTCGCCCGCGAGCCGGAACTGGCCGCGTTCGCCGGCGTCGAGGTGGCCCGCGAACTTCTCCGCTACAGCTATCCCCCGCGGCCTCCGTTGGGTGAATTGCTGCCCGCCGCCGGCGCGTTCCTGCAGCGCGTAACCTGCCACTCCCTTCGGCCCGGCTACCTCGATTCAACCGTGCGGCTGATCAGGAACGCGCTGGGCGCGTGATGCCGGGGTAGAGTGCCCGCCCCTTTCGGCGCATCGGAAACCCTGAGTCCTTCTGTTCCCGCTGCCGCGACGTGATCGTTGGAAACCGGCGCTCGGGTTACGTAGAATCGGCTTGCGGGCCGTTTGGGGCCCGGGGAAGGCTGCGGCGCTGGGGAGCGGGGAAGGGGCGAATCCCGCTTTATGGCTGGCCGGCGCACGGGCTCTGTCGGATTAGGCAAGATGTGCGATCCCGGTGGGTGATCGCAATGGGATGGCATCGAGTATGAAGACATTTCGGACGTTGTGGACAGCGTTGTTCCTATCCTGTGTTGGCGTGTCGGCCGCCATGGCCGAGGGCGAACCGGCGGCGCTTCGGTTGCCGAAGATCTTCTCCGACCACATGGTGCTCCAACGGGGCATGCCGATTCCCGTGTACGGCTGGGCCGGCCCGGGCGACACGGTGCGCGTGACGTTGGGGAAGCAATCGGCTTCGGCGGTGGTGGCTGACGATGGGCGCTGGATCGTGCGCCTGCCCAAACGTAGAGCGGGCGGCCCGTACGAATTGATCGTAACGGATGGCACGCTCACGAAGAGCTATCAGGACGTGGTGGTCGGCGAGGTGTGGCTGTGCTCGGGGCAGTCGAACATGACGCTGCCGCTCAGCGAAACCCAGGATGGCGACAAAGAGGCCGCCGCAGCCTCAAACCCGAGCATCCGCTTCTTCCACCTGAACTACGATCTCGATCACCTCGCCAACCAGCCGAAGGATGATTTCGACGGGGAGGGATACGGCTGGGAATGCTGCTCGCCAGGGAGGGCCGGCGCGATGTCGGCCGTGGCCTATTACTTGGGCAAGGCGCTCCAGCGAGAGCTGGATGTGCCGATCGGATTGATCCACTCCTCATGGGGTGGTGTGGCCATCGCGGCCTTCACGCCCCGGGAAGGCATCGTAGCGGATCCGGATTTGGCCGAATTGCTGAAAGACTGGGATCGCCAGTGGGCCGACTACCGCGCCACGGGCGATGAGGCGAAGAATCCGAATCGGCACGAGAACTTCAACAACGCGATTCAGCAGCCGGCCGGCCTGTACAACGGCGCCATCGCACCCTTCGTTCCCTACGGCCTGCGCGGCGTCGCTTGGTATCAAGGCGAGACCGACGCGGGGAATCCCGCCCCGTATTGCGAACGGTTGACGCGGATGATCCACCTGTGGCGCCAGGCATGGGGGCTGCGCGAGATGCCGTTCCTCATCGTGCAGTTGCCCAACTTCGGTGAGCCAACCGAAGGGCCGGCGGAAAGCGGCTGGGCCCAGGTGCGCGACGCGCAGAGACAGGCCGCCGAGGCCACCGGTTCCGAGTTCATCGTCACCATCGACGTAGGCGAGGCGGACAATATCCATCCGATGAACAAGGAGGTTGTAGGGGAGCGCGTGGCCCGGGCGGCCTTGGCGAGAGTCTATGGCCGGCGCGGCGTGTGCTATTCCGGGCCGGTGGTCAAGTCGGTGCGGTGCAAGAAGGATACGCTGGTGGTGAAGTTCCGCCACGCCAGGGGCGGCCTGTGCACATCGGATGGCGGGCGGGTGAACGGCTTCGTCATCGCCGATTCCACCGGCCAGTTCCGGAAGGCCGAGGCCCGGATCGACGGCAGAAGAGTCGTGGTATCGAGCCCGGACATCGGCGAGCCCGCCCGCGTACGATACGCCTGGGCCGATAACCCCGTCTGCAATCTATGCAACAAAGCGCAACTGCCGGCAGGGCCGTTTCAGGCGGAGGCGAGATAGGAAGCCGGCAAAGACGGGAGAAGCCGCCCTGCTGCGGCAAGCTTCAATCGCGAAGAGCAAGGGGTTGTGAATCAATGGCGAAAGCGTATCGCATAGTTCTGTTGGCATTCGCGGGCCTTTTCTGCAGCCGCGCCTGGGCCGTTGAATGGACGCCGACGCTCGAGAATACCCCCAATCTCCACACGACGACGTTGACGATCACGCTGAACGCCAAGCCCGGCGCGGCCCAAGCGATTCCGGTGGAACTGCACAACCTCGCCGAGAGCGTATGGACGGCCAACGTATCCGCCGGCCAGTCGACACTGAGCCCCGAGGATTTCGAGTGCACCGCGCCGGGGAAGATCAAAGAGGATCTGGTGTTCGGATACGTGACGAAGATCACGGCCCCCGACAACGATGTCGCCTCGATGAAGGTCGCGTGGGCGGGCGATGACGGCGTGCGGTATCCCTGGGAGTCCGATCCCGCGCCCGTCGGCAAGGAGGATGGTGGCGCGACGATCTGGCCCGGCCTCCATCGCAACAACGCCGGGCATTTCAGTTGGCGCTACGAGCCGAACGGCCTGCTCACGGATAGCGTGAGTTTTGACGGAATCGCCCGCTATTACCACCGCCTCGCATCGACGCCCGACGCATTCTGGCAATTCCATTTCGTCATTCCCGACGCGTTGGGGCCCGGACGGATGCTCGCCAGCCAGGCCAATGAAAACGCACACATGTCAGGCCGGGACGAAGAGGTCCGCGTCGAGGCGGCCGACAGCGTCTACAATCCCAAGGACGCGCAAGTGGACTGGACTTCGTTCCGTTGGACGCGGAAGGCTCGCGTGGCTGGCGGCAAGGAGTACACAACGCAACTGCGCTACGGCGCGATGGCCCTCGGCGTGCAGGTTGAGACGGATAGCCCCGAACTCGCCGTCGGCTACGGCCCGGCCGGCAAGGGCGGCAGAAACCTGTTCCTCGCCATGCCTACGGCCGACGGGCTGCAGATCGCCCGCCCGGGCGAGCCCATCGACCCCCGCGCGATGAGCCAGAACTGGCTGGTGATGGTGGATGGCGATGGCGCCGGCTCGATCCCCGTCATGCTGATCTTCCAATACAGGCCCGACGCCCTGAGCTACCAGGCGACGGGATTGACGATCTCCCGCGCGAGTGGCGTCGGCACCATCGCGATCGGCGCGCCGTTCGGCGTAAGGGTGCTGCCACTGGAGGACGTGCAGCGCTGGCGTACGGCCCCAGGGACGATCCCCACGGAAGAACTGATCGCGTTCCGGCCCTTCCTGATGGCCTACCCCTGGGCCTGCCGGGAGACCTTCTCCGTGAGCAACGGACAGGTGCACATCCGTGATGCCATGACATTCCTCCCCTGGGAGGATGACTGGGGCACGCAATTCGCTCCCTCATCGCCGATTCCGCCGATGGTGGCGTGGAGCGTACACGCGGGCTATCTCCCCAAAACCTCAATCAAGAACATCCAGCCCACCGGCATCGACACCCGCTACGGGCCTTACTGGGTGGGCAAAGGTGACGAGGTGGACTACGCCCTTCCCATACCTCGTGCGTATGACAACTTCCCCATCCGGTGCCAGCCGCCCGATGACTTGGCCTGGCTCGCCACAATCACGCGCACAACGTTGGCGGGCCTCGACGAATTCGTCCCAACAGAGCCGTCTTCGCCACAAGTCTGGACGCATGCCCTGACCTTCGATCACACAGCCGGGGCGTGGCGGGCGGCGAACTACCTCACGCCCGACGAGCGAGCCCGCTTTCGCACCGCCTCGCGTCAACGAATCCTCGGCGGGCTGATGCCGCAGAATTTCCGGCTCCGCGTCGATCCCCTTACGGGCGCGAAGTACATGGGCGTGAGCTTCGTGTGGTACGGCAAGGAAGGGCCGTGGGGGACATTCGATCTGGATCGCCCGAACTGCACCGGATACAACGATCTACCCTTCTGGCTGGGCGTCAACCTGTACGGGATCTACACGCAGGCAAAATACAACGCCGCCTGGGATCTGATCCGGAGCCAATGGCCTACGGTGCGGTCTTTGGTGAGTTACTACGAGAATTTCAACAGTTGGGCGCTCATGGATCCGGGCTCGCTCGAGAGCGGGGGCTTCTATCACGCGGACATGCCGACGGCCGGCTACGCGGGGTTGGTTGGATACTACTATCTCGCCAAACAGCTTGGCACACCGTATCAGAAAGACCTCGGCGCGTATCTCCTCGCCCGTAGCGCCGTGCCCATGGGCTGCAAGCTGGGATTCCGCGCCTTCATGGAACAAAGCGGTATCCGCCATCTCGAACTGGTTGGCAAAGCCCTGCCCGCCGGATTCGGCGAGGATTTCGCCGTCTCCCTGCACACGCCGATCGCGGAACAGGACAATTGGGGCACCAGCGATCCCTGGTGGGAGACCGGCTGCCTTGGGCCGCAGTCAGGCCAGCCCGAAGCGATGGACTTGTTCCTGGAGCGCTGCCTCGATGATCTCGATACCTTCGAGCGCATCTTCATGGAAACCTGTGCGAATGAGCAGTTCGCCGAGAATGACGACGTGCGCGTCATCCCGCACGTCATGGTGCGAACCCGCCTTGGCGGCGAACTGCGCCGTAGCGGCGCGGAACTGGTGCAATTGCAGAATCGCCCGCAGTATCTCCCCCGCGATGCGCACGCCTTCGCGGAGATTCTGTCGGCCGATTGCCCTGTTCAACTGATCGATTGGGCGCCGGGCTACATTGAGGACGCCTCCTGGGACGCCACTGCCGCCACGGCCCGGATCGCCGTCGACGGCGGCGGCAACGGGTGCACGGTGAAGATCATCAGTCGGGCCTCCCCGGTTGGCCTGGCCCTGGACGGCACAACCGTCGGCGAACCCATTGCCATCAGCAAGTCCGGGGAGCCCCGCCCATTCGAGGTTGCGATCCCGGCCGGGAAACACACGATTCAACTCATCTGCCCCGCGCGATGATCGACAGGATCGACGTCCCCGGCCGGCGCTTGCGGGCGGAATGGCGTCCTCACTTGAGCGTCTTCGAGCGGCCATGGTAACCTCTTCGGCCAGCAGCCCATCCGGGAGCATCCCACGAGGCGTTCGCAGAAAACCGGCCCCTTCTTAGCGTCTTTGTGCGGGATTCGGGGGTATGCAGAAGGTGGCGGTGATGCGTTCAGATGCATCCTGAACGCAGGCGGCGGTCGAGGGAGGGATCCACTGATGCGTGTTGTGAACTGGCTACCGACATTGGCAGCGTGCGTGCTGTGTCTGTCCTGCGCCCACCAGCCGGCGGCACCGGCCCCGGGGGCACCCGCTGCGCGCGGCGGGGCCGCTGCCCCGTCCGCCGGTGCCCCGGCACAGGAGGAGAAGCCGCTCCCGAGGATGACGTTCACGCAGGCGAGATCCGCGGAGCAGCAGCAGACGTCGGACACGGCCAAGTTCGTCGTACAGATCGGCCACGGGGCCATCAGTGCCCTTGCCATGAGTCCCGACGGCCGATACATCGCCACCGGCGGCGTTGAGGGCGCCATCAAAGTGTGGGAAGTGTCCACGGGGCGCCTGTTCAGAACGCTCGTCGGGCACCATGGCATGGTGCGTGTCCTTGCCTTCACCGCAGACGGTGCGTCTCTCTTTTCCAGTGGGTTTTCCGACGAATCGCTCCGGGTCTGGCGCATTTCGAGCGGTAGCCTGCTTGCCGAGGCCGGCGATGTCGGCAGTGCCAGTGCCATCCAGTTCACGCCTGATGGGGCCTATGCTCTCGTGTCCGGCTCCGGCATGCATCCGTCCGTCTGGGACGTGGCCACCGGCGAGATGGTGAGGCGGTTTGAGCAGATCGACGGCGTTGCCGCCCTGACCGCGAACGGGACGCGCGTGATCGGCACGAGCGACGAAGGCAATGAACTCGATCCCGCAGCTCCGAGTCGGCGAGATACGCTCCGCATCTGGGATCTCAGAACGGGCAAGCAACTTCAGGAGTTCCCGGCTTTGACGGGTGGGACCATGGCCATCGAGGCCGACTCGGATGGCCGCGTCGCCGTCCGGCGGCGCTTGCTGCTTACCCCCAAGACCCCTCGCGGCTTCGACAGTTCCACCGAACTCGAGATCGTCGATCTCGCAAGAGGTGAGCGCGTTTGCGTTCTGGAGAGTGGCAAGATGCAGGGCTTGGGCTCGATCGCTGTCAGTAGCGATGGGCGTTATGCCGCGACCGCCGTCGGCATGCAGAGCATCCGGATACACGAACTGCCCTCGGGCCGCCTGGTTCGGACCATCGACGGGCAGATGCCCAAGGCGGCCTTTGCGCACGACGGCAGACTCCTCGTCGCCGACAAGGCCGGGGTCCAGATCGAGGATCCGGCCACCGGCGACGTCACGGGCCGTGTTGGCAGTGCCGGGCAGCACACCGGCGGACTCGATTTCGAGTTTCGCACAGGCCGTCTCCGGTGGGGGAAGCATCTTCTCGAACTCGACACCGGACGCGTCAGCCCTTGGCTGGAGGCCGACGGGTATCCGGTCGCTGTCTCGTTGGATGGAAAGCGTGTCGTTCTGTGGGACATAGACGGGGAGAGCCTCAGCGTCTACGACATCGGCTCCAGGGAGCGCACGCTCTCCCGTGAGATCGGCGAGGCGTACTGCTATCCCTTCTCCCCGGATTGCCGGCATGCTGTTCGGACTCTGAGGGGGGCCGACGGCTCGCTTGCAGGAGGAGGTTCGGAGATATGGGATTTCGAGGCTGACCGCGTCGTCGGACAGAGCCCCGGGCTGAGCATTGGGAGATGGTTCAGTCCGACGGGCGAGTACCTGGTTGTGTCCGCTTACGCCGCAGGTGAGAACCAATGGAAGGTGTCCTTGCACGAGGTCGAGACGGGCCGTTTGATTCGCGAATTCGAATCGCCCGGCGACGGGGCTATAGGTATGTCGTTCGCAATGTCTCCCGACGAGGAATACCTCGTCGCGCCTTGGCAGATCCGCGGCAGCGGCGGGTCGGACGGGCACCAGACAGTCGGAGTGTGGGATGTCGGCTCCGGCCGGATGCTCCGCACGTTTGAGGAGAGCGGAGAGGACCCGGGGGGCCTCTCATTCAGCCGGGACGGCCGGTTCGTCCTGGCAGTATGCACCGACAAGAAGGCCCGGATGTGGGAGTTTGCCACGGGCCGCTTCATTCGCGCGTTTGACGGGGAAGCCTCCATGATTTCGGCCAGCCTCAGCATTGACGGACGTTACGTCGTGGCCGCGGAGCAGGGCGGGGCCCTCCGGGTGTGGGAGGCCGCAACCGGTAAGCTCCTGTACTCGACGATTGCCGATGAGCAGGGCGAGTTCATCACCTGGACGCCGGACGGATACTACTTCGGCTCGGATTTCGCTGCCCGGAATTTCTGCCATATCGTGCAGGGCTCGCAGACCTTCCCCATCGATCAGTTCTTTGACAGGTTCTACAACCCGGATATGGTGCAGGCCCGGCTCCGCGGAGAGGCGGTGGAAGCACCTGAACTCGCCCAGGTGCTCGCCAGTTCCCCGCCGCCGTGTGTGACGTTCGTCTCACCTGCCCGAACGGGCACCGGCCCCTTGCAGATAAAGGCCGGCGACTCCTCCGGTGCCGGCCTGAAGGTGGTGGTCGCCGCGGAGGACACGGGAGGCGGCGTCAAGGAGATCCGCTTGTTCCACAATGGGAAACGGGTAGCGGAAGACGCCCGCGGACTTGTGGGAGCCACGGCCGGAACGGATAGCGCGCCTGCCGGTTCCGTCGCCACCCGCACGTTCCAGGTGGCCCTCGTCCAAGGCGGGAATGCGCTGCGTGCGTCCGCCTTTTCGGAAGAGATGGTGGAGAGTCTGCCCGCCGAACTCGTCATCCATTACCAGGAGCCCGGCACGAAGCCGGTTCTGCGTATCCTGGCCATTGGGATCAACACATATAGGAACACGGACTACAACCTCCGGTTGGCCCGCAAGGATGCCGAGACGTTCGTGCGCGAACTGCAGCAGCAGGCCCGCACCATGTACGCAGATGTGCAGGTCTGCACCCTCTACGACGAACAGGCGACTCGACAAAGCATCCTTGCCGTGTTTGACGAGATCGCCGCGAACACCGCAGCCACGGATGTGTTCTCCTTCTACTTCGCTGGACACGGGGTACTCATGGAGGAAGACGGCCGTTTCTATTTGAGTACACACGGCGTCACGCGAATGACCTCCGAGTTCGGCTCGGGCTCGATTCTCGAGGAAGGGATCTCGGATCAGGAACTCAGCGAGGCGCTTCAGCGGATTCCTGCGCTCAAGCAGGTCGTATTTCTCGACGCCTGCCAGTCGGCGGCAGCCGATCTGTCGGCCATGGCCCGGGGGGCAACGGAAGAGGTGGCCATCAAGAAGTTGAGCCGCGCGTCGGGAACCTGGATCTTCACGGCGGCGGACAAACAGCAGTATGCCCTTGAAGAGACGGCTTACGGCCATGGCCTCTTCACGTATGCACTCCTGGAGGGCATCAAGGGGAAAGCGGATGGCGGAACCGGTGACGGCATCATCAAGCTGTCTGAAT
>JAFGTL010000357.1 GCA_016934125.1 Candidatus Hydrogenedentota bacterium | reverse complement strand
GGCGACGCGGGCCCGTGGACGGAGATGACGCGGGTCAGCCGGCCCGATCCCTTCTACGTGCGGCTGAAGGAGGCCGAAGACAAGTTGCCCGAGGGTATGGCCGGCGGGCTGCCGAAGCCGGGGAACAGCACGCACCTGTGGGCGGCGCCGTTGCCCGACGGCCTGCCGGCGGGTTGCCGCGTGATCTACGTGCGCACGACGGACATGTTCGGGCAGACGTATACGGGCCGGCGCACCGTGCGCGTTGAATAGGGCAGAATCCCCGCATCGGCGGGAACGGGCATTGTCAGACGAGGCGAACATGGACATTCAGTCGGTGATCCGGCGCTCGCTCGCGATCGAGCGGGATGCTGTGGCGGCGGTGTTGGAGAAGGTCGGGGAGGAGTGCGAACGCGCGGTCATGGCGTTGCACGCCTGCCCAGGCCACGTGATCGTCACCGGGGTGGGGAAGGCGGGGTTGGTGGGCCGGAAACTGGCGGCCACCCTGTCGAGCACGGGCACGGCCGCCGTGTTCCTGCACGCCGGCGAGGCGCTGCACGGCGATCTCGGCGTCGTCCACGACGGCGACGTCGTCATCGCCGTGTCGAACAGCGGCGAAAGCAAGGAGATCGTGGAACTGCTGCCTTACCTGCGGCGTCTCGAGATCACACTCATCGCGCTCACGGGCGTCACGAGTTCGAGCCTCGCCCGGCAGAGCGACATCGTGATCGACGTGGGCGTGTCGTGCGAGGCGGACACGCTGGGGCTGGCGCCTACGGCCAGCACCACGGCGGCCATGGCCCTCGGCGACGCGCTCGCCGCCGGCGTCATGCGCGTGAAGCGCTTCACCCGCGAGCAGTACGCGCGCAACCATCCAGGCGGCAGCCTCGGCACTCTGCTGCTGGCGCGCGTGGAGGATCTCATGGTTGCGCGGGAACGGACGCCCGCCGTGTCGATGGACGTGACGATGCGCGATGCCATCTATGAGATGACATCGCGTCGGCTGGGCGCGACCTTCGTTATCGACGAGCGGGGCAAGCTCGTGGGCATTATCACGGACGGCGATCTGCGGCGGCTGCTTCAGCGCGATCCGAACCCCCTCGGCCTGCGCGTGACCGAGGTGATGACGCGCAACCCGAAGCGGATTCGGGCCGACGCGCTGGCCGTCGAGGCGATGCGCATGATGGAGGATCACGTGATCACCATCCTGCCCGTGGTTGATGACGAGGAGCGGCCTATCTCGGCGATCCATATGCATGATCTCGTGAAGGCCGGCCTCGCCCTGTGGTCGGGCGGCGAGGAGTAGGTGGCGCCTATGAAGCCGGACAGGTTCCTCTACATCGCCGGGCCCTGCGTCATCGAGGCGGAGGACGCGGCACTCCGCATCGCCGACTCGCTTCGAGCGATGACGGACGGCCTCGGCGTGGACTTCTACTTCAAGGCGAGCTTCGACAAGGCCAATCGGACGTCAGTCGACTCGTTCCGCGGGCCGGGCCTGCGCGAAGGACTCCGCATCCTCGATCGGATCAAGCGGACATGCGGCGTCAAGGTGCTCAGCGACGTGCACGCCGTCGATCAGGTGGCGCCGGCGGCCGAGGTGCTCGACATGATCCAGATCCCGGCGTTTCTGTGCCGGCAGACGGATCTGCTCGTGGCAGCCGGAGCAGCCATGAAGCCCGTCAACATCAAGAAGGGCCAGTTCGTGGCCCCGGAAGACATGGAGTATGCGGCGAAGAAGGTCGAGTCCACGGGCAACGCGAACATAGTCCTGACGGAGCGGGGCACCTGCTTCGGCTACCACGATCTCGTGGTCGATTTCCGCTCGTTCTCCATCCTGTCGGGACTCGGATACCCCGTGGTGTTCGACGCGACGCACGCCGTGCAGACGCCGAGCAAAGGGGGCGTCTCCTCCGGCACGCGGGAGTATGTGATTCCGCTGGCGCTGGCCGCAGCCGCCTACGGCATCGACGGGCTCTTCACGGAAGTGCATCCCGAGCCCGACGCGGCCCGCTGCGACGGGGCCAACTCGCTCCGGCTCGACGACGTGCCCGGCCTCCTGCGCCGTGTCATCGAGGTGCGTGCGGCGAGCGGCGCAGGGAGCGGCGCGCGGAGCGGCGCACGGAGCGGCGCACGGAGCGGGGACTCATGAGCGATCTGGGAACGGCCATGCGGCGCGTCCGCTTCATCGTGTCGGACGTGGACGGCGTGCTCACCGACGGCACCATGGGGTTCGACGCCGAAGGGCGGCCGTTTCGCCATTTCAACGTGCGCGACGGCCTCGGGCTCGCGCTCTGGTATCTCGCCGGGGGCCGCGCGGCTCTGGTGTCCGGGCAAGGGAGCCCGGCCGTCGAGGCCCTCGCGAAACAGTGGCGCTGCACGGACTGCCTTGTGCACGTCCGCGACAAAGCGGCGGCCTGCCGCGATTTGGCTGGGCAGTACGGCGTGGCCCTGGAAGAAATGGCCTTCATCGGCGACGATCTCATCGATATCGGCGCGATCCGGGCTGTAGGGCTCGGCGTCGCGGTGGCCGATGCCGCCGGCCCGGTGAAGGACGCCGCCGCCCACAGCACCGCGGCCGCCGGCGGCGCGGG
>JAFGTL010000356.1 GCA_016934125.1 Candidatus Hydrogenedentota bacterium | reverse complement strand
GTGCCGCTGGACGGCGGGTGTGCCGCTGGACGGCGGGTGTGCCGCTGGACGGCGGGTGCCGGAGATGCCGACTGAACGACACGGGGAAGGAAGGGAAGCCTCAACCACAGATGGACACTGATGAACACCGATGGGAACCGTTCTGGGAGAAGACAGACGCGGAGGACGAGGTTTGCAGGGGGTGGAGTAACCCCGAATGTGCGGACAGCCCAGTGGACGCGCCTTCGCCTGCGTCACCGCTTTTTCGCTCTTGCTCGGAGAGTCCGGCGACTTCTTGAAGGGCTCGGTCTACTCACGCTGTTAGTGCGATTGGGCTGCCCCGATTTCGCGTGTGCCGGCGGCTTGGGGTATGCTGGGGCGTCCGGAGCAGGTAGGAGGGGCTCGCCGCCCGTCCCGCCAGGAGGAGGCTGCCATGACATTCGACGAAATCGTCTGCGCCCGGCGGAGCGTGCGCGACTACGATCCCGGCCGGCCCGTGTCCGAGGAAGACATCCGCGCCCTGTTCGAGGCGGCCCGGCTGGCGCCATCCGCATGCAACAGCCAGACTTGGCGCTTCATCGCGGTCACGGGCCGGGAACGCATCGAGGCCCTCTGCGACCACGCCATGCGGCCGGTGGTGCGCAACAAGTGGCTCCGCGACGCGCCCCTCATCATCGCCGGCTGCTCGCAACTCGATATCGTGGCCAACCGCGTCGGCGCCGCCGTCACCGGGATCGAGTACTACCAGATCGATCTCGGCATCGCCATGGAACACATCGTCTTGAAAGCCACCGAACTGGGCCTCGGCACCTGCTGGATCGGCTGGTTCAACGAAGACGAGACGCGCCGGATCCTCGCCATCCCCCGCCGGGTGCGCGTGTCCGCCCTGCTGGCCGTCGGCTATCCCCGCGAACCCCTGCCCGACGCCCGGCCGCGCAAATCCCTCGACGCGATCTGTTTCGCCGACACCTGGGGCCGGCCTTTCGCGCCCGCGCCGCCGGATGGGCCGTGACGGCCGTTGCGCGCCGGGCCATGTGTGTCCGTGCCACGCTCAGGGAGGAACTTGTTTCGCCGTCTTGGATAGCCAGGCCACAGTCGGCATCTCAAGCCTGAGTCCTTGCTGAATTCGGCGGCCTTGCCCGGAGGGCCGAGTCCGCAGTATGATAGGGCAACGACATGAGTCGTCGCTCGGGCTGTTGGCGGGGACGAACGTGGAAGGGCCATTCATGAGCAAGATCCTGTTGGTAGACGATGACCTCGACTTGGCGGAGCTGGTGAAGACGAAGCTCTCGGTGGAGGGCCATGAGGTCCATGTCATCAATTCCGGCGAGGGGGCCTTCGAGATGGCCAAGCAGGTGAAGCCGGACATGGTCATCCTCGATGTGATGTTGCCGGGCGTGACGGGCTACCAAGTCTGTCGGCGGATTCGCAAGGATCCGGAGCTCTACCGGATCGGGGTGCTGATTCTGACGGCGTTGGGCGAGGAACCGGAAGTGATGCACGGCCTCGAACAGGGTGCCGACGATTATCTCGCCAAACCGTTCAAGCTCGATACGCTCGTGGACAAGCTGACCGCGCTGAAGGCGTTGCAGGAGTCGATCACGCGCGTCAACGCCATCAGCAAGCTTCCGGGCACCGAATCGATCAAGCGCGAGATCAACCACCGGCTTGCCCGGGGCACGGCCATCGCCACCTGCTACGTGGACATGGTGGGGTTCAAGCCCTATTGCGCGGCCCACGGCCAGGACGGCCAGAAACGGGCGCTCCAGTTCATGTCGCGCACGCTCACCCAACTGACGCGTAACATGGGGGTGTACGAGAGTTTCGTGGCGCATCTCGGCGGCGAGCACTTCGTCGTGTTGCTCAATATCGAGGATTATGAGCGGTTCTGCAGTTCCCTTGTGCAGACGTTCGATCGCAGCGTGAAGGAACTCTACACGGCCCAGGAGGCGTCCCAGGGCTATGTGCTGGCCACGGACAAGCGGGGCCGCGAGGCGCGGTATCCGCTCATGGCCCTGTCGGTAGGGGTGGCGCACACCCAGTTTCGCCACTACAAGAGCGCCAAGAAGATGTTCGAGGTGCTGGCCCAGACGCGTCAGATGGCCGTGCCGGAAGGCAAGAGCGTGGTCTTCGTGGATCGGCGCCGGGCCGATCGCTAGATCGGGCGGGCCGAGAGGGTTTTCTCTCCAGGTGCGAGGCAACCGGGGGGCATCTCCCCGTCATTCCGTGGCCGGATGCGCTCCGCACGGGGAGGCAAAGGTGGTGGCATGAAAGACATTCTGATTGCATCGGTTCTCGTGGGTGTGTGTGGAGGCCTGGTGGGATGCGGTTCTCTGGGATCCGGCGGGCCCGACGCGCTCCCGGCGGCCCTGCATGAGCGGGCCGTGGCGGTGCTGCGCGATGCCGTCGAGAATGAGACGGAATGGGTGCGGGTGCACGCGGCCGAGGCGCTGGTGTGGAACGGGTACGCCGACGAGGTGCGCCCGGTGTTCCTGGCCGAGGTGGATTCGGCGGGGCCCAAGCACCGAATCGGCGTATGGCGGGTGCTGGCCCAAGCCGCGCCCAACGCGGAGGAACGCGAGCAGTACACCGCCCGGATCCGGCAGGCGTTCCTCGACAAGGACGGGCCCGATCGGCTCCACGCCATCGAAACCCTCGGCAAGTTGAACGATGGGGAGCGGTCCGATGCGCTCGCCGAGGCGGCGCGGGGCGAGGACGAGTTCGGCGCGTACGCCCGGTGGGTAATGGCGAACGGCGGTGACGCGCAGGACGAGGCGGCCCTGGTTGCGCTGGTGGACTCGGATGACGAGGGCGTGCGCAGCACGGTGGGCTATGCGCTCCGGTTCTTCGATCACGTACGGCCGGCCACGCTGCCGGCGTTGTCGCGTGCCGTGCGCAACGAGCCCAAGGACTCGCCCGCGCGCAACCACTTGGTGAGCGCGTGGTTTGTCCATTGTCCGGAGGCCCAGGAGAAGGCGGCCCGGAAGCGGCTGCTCGCTTACGCCGGCAAGGGGAGCACGGCGGAACGGTTTGAGATGTGTAACGCCTTGGCGCGGCGCGGCGATGCATCCGATATCGCGATGCTTGAGCGGCTTCTGGGCGCTGCGGACGCGGATGTGCGGATCGGGGCGGCCCACGCCCTGTTGAGCATCGGGGCGCGGCTGTAACGGGGTTCGGCGGGGCGCACCGGTGCGGGGGAA
Organism: Candidatus Hydrogenedentota bacterium; assembly: GCA_016934125.1. Classification (GTDB taxonomy): domain Bacteria; phylum Hydrogenedentota; class Hydrogenedentia; order Hydrogenedentales; family SLHB01; genus JAFGTL01. The sequence goes on along the minus strand of JAFGTL010000356.1, from coordinate 7,985 downwards.
CGGCTCGTGAACAAGAAGACGCGTACGGCCCACGTGGTGTCCCACACCCACTGGGACTACGAATGGCGGTATCCCATCTGGGAGACGCGCCTCATGCTGGCCGATTTCATGGACGAACTCGTGGGCCTGCTTGAATCGGGCGCGTATCCCGGGTTTTTGCTCGATGGGCAGGTGACGCCCGTGCTCGATTACCTCGGCCTGCGTCCGGCCATGACGGATCGCGTCAAGGCGCTCATCGCCGGCGGCAAACTGCAAGTGGGCCCCTGGCTCACCTTGCCCGACGAGTATCCCGTGGACGGCGAAGCGCTCATCCGGAACCTGCTCCACGGGCGGCGGGCGGCCGAGGCGCTCGGCGGCGTGTTCAACGTTGGCTACACCCCCTTCGGCTGGGGGCAGACGGCCCAACTCCCGCAGATCTACGCTGGGTTCGGCATCGACGTGGTGATGATGGGCAAGCGGGTGGGCAAACACCGGGCGCCGCAGTCCGAGTTCCTGTGGCGCGGGCCGGACGGCACCGAACTGCTCACCACGCGGTTCGGCGAACTGGGCCGGCAGAACTTCTACTTCAAGGTGCACTTGTCGGCCCTGTTCGGCGTGGATCATGAAGGGCCGGAGTGGGCCTACGACTGGGCGCGGGGCGGGGTGGCCTATCACCGGGCCGATACCGAGCAGATGGAACAGGATCATTTCCGGCTCGATGCGCCCGATCGGTGGTATCCCGAGACGATCACGCCCGAGATGGCCGAGGCGGCGTGGGCGACGACCGACGAGAGCGTGCTCGAACACGACCGCCTCCTCATGAACGGCTGCGATTACACGGCCGGGCAGCCCATGTTCCCCGAGATGCTGGCCCGTCTGAACGAGGTGGATGCCGATCCCGATCGGCAATGGATCCACACCACCATGCCGGAATTCGTCGATCTCATGCGGGGGTCCATCGATCGCGCGTCGCTCGCGGTGGTGGAAGGGGAACTGCGCGATGGCCCGGCCGGGCCCACGTCGGGCAACGCGCTCACGACGCGCCTGCACCTCAAGCGCCTGAACAAGCGGGCGCAGAACAGGCTCATCCGGTTCGCGGAGCCGTTGGCGGCCGTGGCGGCCCTGGCGGGCGCGCCCTATCCGGAGCGGCCGCTCCGGCAGGCGTGGGAGTTCCTGCTCACGTCGCATCCCCACGACTCAATCAACGGCGTGACACAGGACAAGACGGCGCGGGACGTCGCCCACCGGCTCGATCAGGTGGTTGAACTCGGCGATGTCGTCGGGAACCGCGCCATGCAGGATCTCGTGCGCCGGATCGACATGACGCCGTTCCGCGACGAGGACGTGCTCATCGTCGCGTTCAACCCGCTTCCCTATCCGCGGCGGGAGGTGGTCGAGGCGTGGATCAACATGCCCGACAGCGCCCCGCGGAACCGGAACTGGCCCGCGGATCCCGCTGGATTGCAGATGTTCGACGCGGCCGGGGCGGCGGTGGGCACGCAGTGCGAAGGCGCCACGGCCGAGACGTATTGCGTGGCCGAACTGCATACGCGCGCGTTCCCGTATAACTGCCTGCGGCACCGGGTGTTCTTCGACACGGGCGCGGTGCCCGCGTGCGGATACAAGGTGTTCCGGGCGGGCGCGCCCGGCGAGGCGCGGGAGGAGGGGGTGCCCTTCGCCGATTCGCTGGCGCGCACGGGCACGCTGCTCACGGCGCCGAACGTGATCGAGAACGAGGCGCTCCGCGTCGAGATGAATCCGAACGGCACGTTCAACCTGGTGGACAAGAATCTGAGCCACACGTTTGCGGGGCTGAATTACTACGAAGACCGCGGCGAACACGGGGACTACTGGATTAACGAGTGGCCCATGTACGATCAGGCCCACACCTCGCTGGGGTGCGGCGCGCGGATCTGGAGCGAAGAGGCCGGCCCGCTTCAATCCACCCTGGTGAGCGAGATCACCATGCAGTTGCCCCAGGCCGGGAACAAGGAACAGCAACGCCGCGGCGATGCGCTCGAAGGCCTGACGATCCGCACGGCGGTGACGCTTCGGGCCGGCGAGGAGCAGGTCGAGGTGCGCGTCGAGTTCGAGAACCGGCACGAGGATCATTTCCTGCGCGCCATGTTCCCGACGGGACTGAGCGGGGCCAGGTATGCGGATGCGGGCGGTCATTTCGGCGTGGATCGGCGGCCGATCCGGCCGCAGGGGCCCGGGCCGGACTTGATCTGGCGCGACATGGGCACGCAACCCCACAACACCTTCGTCGACGTGAGCGACGAGGGCCTCAGCGACCGCGGGGTTGGGCTGGCGTTCTTGAGCGACGGGCTCACCGAATACGAGGTGCTCGACAACGATGAACGGACGGTGGCCCTGTCGCTGCTGCGGGCGGTGCGCAACTGGATCTGCACCGAGACGCGCGTCGGCTCGAGTTTTCCGTCGCAGAAGGGCGGGCAGTGCCTCGGGCGGCACGCGCTCCGCTACGCGCTGCGTCCCCATGCCGGCGACTGGCGGGAGGCGGGCATTCCGGGGGCCGCCGAGCGGTTCAACGCGGGCCTCCGGCTCGTGCAAACCCGGAACGCCGGCGATGCGCCTGGCGAACCCCTGCCGCGTGGCGGGGCGTCCCTGTTCAGTGTCGAGGGGCCCGATCTGCGGTTTGCGGCGCTGAAACGGGCGGAGGATCGGCCGACGTTCGTGGTGCGTGTGTACAACCCGACGGATGAAGAGCGGGCCGGCACGATCCGGTTCGCCGCGCCGCTGGCCCGCGCGTGGGAGACGAACCTCAACGAGGAGCGCGTCCGCGAACTCGAGTTGGCCGCGCCGGGCGCGGTGCCCATCACGGCCGCGGCCCACCGGATCGTGACCGTCGAGATCGAGCCGCAGTAAGGCCTTGGACTATCGGGCCGTGAGGAAGGCGTCGAGCGGCGACGTGTCCTCCTGGGCCGAAACCTCGATGGCCCCGGCCGCGTCCACGAGGGCGTATACCTCCCGCGGGAACGCGAACTCCTCGCCCGCCTCGTCAGCCGTCAGGGGGTTGCGCCCGTAGCCCAGGGGCTGGTGGATGTAGAGTGGACGCGGGGCCGCCAGGGCGGCCGCCTGGGCCACATCGGCCACCTTGAGGATGTTGGGCACGCACAGCGAGATGGGCTGAGGCTGGCTGTCTTCGAGGAAGAACCGGTAGCTGGCCAGGGGCGTGGATGCGGCCACGGCCTCGAAGGGGGCGTCCAGGGCCGCTGCAAACAGGGCCAGCAACCCGCCCGAGCCGACGCCGTAGCACCGGATCCGGCCCGAATCGATGTCGTCGCGGGCGGCCAGGTATTCGGCGGCCTGGATCACGTCCCAGACGCGCTGGGCGAAGATCGAGCGGCCCAGGCAGATCGAGTCGCTGGTGACGTGGTTTTCGTGGACGGCCGTCTCGCCGAGCCCGCGGGGATCGATGCCCAACACCGCCCAGCCGGCATCGAGCAGCGCGGCCATCTGGGGATCGGTGCGGAGTTGGGCCTTGTCGGAGTCGTGGAGGTAGACGACGGCCGGGCATGGGGCGTCGCCCTGGGCCGGGCGGACGAGGACGGCGGCGATCTCCATGTCGGCTTCCGTGGACAGGGCCAGGGTCTCGACGCGGCGCCCGTCCCACTGGAAGGAGGCCACGGATCGGGCTGTGGGGGCCGCCGGCTCGGGGCGGCCGCCGAACACGTCCCAAATGGCGTCCCGCAACGCCCTGGACTGCTTCTTCCATTGCCTGCGGCGTTCAGGGGGCTCGGCGTAGGTCTGGCGGAACTGTTCGGCGAGTTTGCGGTTGAGCGTGACCACCGTCTCCGATTCGGCCGGGATGTTGGCCCCGTCGAAGCACAGCACATCGGGCGACTTGGGGTCGTTGGGCTCGTAATCGGCTTCGGGCACGGGGCTGCCATCGCCCCGATCCTGGAGCCAGCGGTTCATCCAGCCGTAGGCGGTTTCGCGCAGCGGTTGGGCCCAGCCGTGGCCGAGGGGCACGTCGACTTGGGCGATGCGGTCCTCGGCGTCGTAGAAGGCATACACGGCCGTGGCGCGGCGCAAGGTGGTGCGGACGCCATCGATGGGGAAGATGGGATCCTCGGCGCCGTTGCCGGCCAGGAAGGGGCGGGGCGCGTTGAGGCCGACGATCTCGAACTCCTCCATGAGGTGGACGATGCCGGGCAGGTGGTTGCAGATACAGTGGTTGCCGCCTTCGCGGATGAAGTCTTCATAGGAGCAGACGAAGCAGTACGAGCCTGCAACGGCGAATCGTTCGTCGAAGGGCATGGTGTAGAACGTGTTCTCGCCGCCGCCCGAGTTGCCGCTGAGGCCGATCCGGGCCGTGTCCACCTCGGGCCGTGTGACGAGGTAGTCGAGGGCGCGCAGCGTATCCCACACGATGTATCCTTCGTTGGTTTGCCCAACGAGGAGCGAGCCGTAGCCCAGCTTGTGGTCGAATCCGGGGACTCTGCGTTCGCCCTGGCCGATGGGGTCGTGGGCGAGCACGATGAATCCCTGCCGGACGAGGCCCAACTGGGCCATCTGGTAGGTGGGGCAGTTCTTGGCGTTCTCCATATCGTGGCCCGCGACCACGATCACGGCCGGCCCCGGGAGTTGTATCTCTTTGGGGATGTATAGGTTGGCGGTCACGAGGAACCCGGGCCGGCTCTCGAATACGATATTCTCGATGGTATACGAGTCGCGCTCCGCCCGGCCCGTCACGCGGGCGTTGAGGGGGGTTCTGTCGGGGAAAGGATGGATGCCGAGGGCTTGGGCGAGTTGTTCGCGCAGGAGGGGGGCCTTCGCCTCCCAGTCTTTCCGGCCGGCCGGATCGGGCCGTTGCGCAAGGGCCCGGCAGCACGCCTGGATCGTGTAGTCGAGGGCGTTGGCCCGTTCCGGAATGTCCCCGCCGTACACCAGCCACTGTTTTTCTGCTTGTTCGGCCATGATTGGATCGTAGTCCTTCCGATCGGTTAGTACGATGGCGTCGACGGACTCGAATCCGTCGTCGGCGTCTTTTACCAGCACCGTCACGGGCCCGGCCGCCAACTCGACTTCTCCGGCCCGTTCCCACACCCAATGGCGTTCGGTTCCGGTGTGGGTCTTGGACAATACCCGATCGCCGACCTGAACCTGAAATGCCCGGTGGCTGTTATCCGAGGTATATCCGCGCGCCCACACCACGTGGCGGCCGGCCTCGCGGATGGATACCGTGGTCGACATCACCGTCGAGGCGATCTCCGGATTGGCGTTGGAGGTGCAGAACCCTTTGCCGAGGTATCCGGAGATGTTGGTTTGACGCCGCCATGGGCCCTCGAAGTCTTCCACCTGGAGCACGAGGTGGTCGGCGAGGGCGGGGAGAGCCACACCGAGGCACAGAATGGGGAGGAGGTGTCTCATGCGCACGGTTTGACGTCCTTCCGTATGTTGTTCGTGACCGACAGGTGCCTGTGGAGAAAGAGCATACAGGCCGGGCATGGGAGGGTTCAATGGCCGTTTTTGTCGATTGACATTTGGTGGATTTCAGGCTAGAATCTAGCTGAAAATAATTTCAGTTTGCGTCAGGGCAAGGCCCGGAAGACCGCTATGTCATTGCAGCGCAGGATATTGCACATCGACATGGACGCCTTTTTCGCGTCTGTCGAGCAGGTGCTCAACCCCGAACTGAAGGGCAGACCCCTGATCATCGGCGGGGACAGACAGGATACCCGCGGGGTGGTGAGTACGGCGTCGTACGAGGCGCGGCAATACGGAGTCCATTCGGCGATGCCGCTCGTCGAGGCGAAACGGCTGTGCCCCGACGGAGTATTCATGCGGGGCCGGTTCGAGCATTACCGTGCTGCGTCGGAGAAGGTGCGCGCCGTTCTGGAGACGGTGTCGCCTTTGGTGGAGGCGGCCTCGATCGACGAGGCGTACATTGATGTGTCCGGATCCCAGCGGCTGTTCGGGGGCGACTGCGCCATCGCGCAGTACATCAAGCGCCGGATCCGTGAAGAGACGCAGTTGCCGTGTACGGTGGCGGTGGGGCCGAACAAACTCGTGGCTAAGGTGGGCTCGGATGAAGCGAAACCGGACGGCTATCTGGAGATCGAGGCGGGCGGCGAGGCGGCCTTTCTGCGGCCGTTGTCGCTGAGAAAGCTGCCCGGTGTCGGGCCCCGCACGCGGGAGATGCTCGAATCGCTGGGGGTGTTCACGGTGGGCGCCCTGGCCGATCTGCCGCTCCAGACGGTGCTGAGCGTGTTCGGCCAGACGGGGTATGCGCTCCAACGGGCCGCGCGGGGCATCTCGACGTCGCCGGTGGAGGCGGAGTCGGTGCCGAAGTCCATCAGCCGGGAAACGACGTTCGAGCGGGACTTGTTGGATTGGGGGGCGATTGAGCGGATTCTGATTTATCTGACGGAACGGGCAGCCTATGCCCTGCGCGAGAAGGGGATGGAGGCGAAATGTGTCACACTGAAGGTGCGGCATTCGGATTTCAAGACGTACACCTTTGCCAGAACTCTGGCGGAACCGACCAGCCTGGACAGGGCGATTGTGGACGCATTGCGGGGGTTGGTGCCGAACGCGCGGGAACGGCGCGCCGGAGTGCGGCTGATCGGGGTGGCGCTCACCACGTTGACTCATAACCAGCACCAGCTCCGTCTGTTCGACGGGAAGTCGTCCGAGAAATGGGAGCGGGCGCTGGCCGGGGTGGATCGAGTGCGCGAGCGGCACGGATTCGATGTGGTGCGCCTCGGCCGTTCCATCCCCCTCGGCCGTCGCGTGCAACTCGCCACACCGTCCCTGTCCCGGTGAGGGTTGAGGGCAGGAGGCGGGGTGGGGGTGGGATCGGAATGAAGACGGCCGTGGCGGGAGGCCACGGCCGTCTGGGGGGCATTCGGGGGGCGGGTAGTGGCGTGCTACTCGGGACGCCGCCACTTCCAAACCGGGTCGCGCATCTCCTGGGGCTTGACGATTGCCCGGAACATGGAGCGTTGTGCATCGGGAACCTTGGGCAGTCCGTCGAGCTTGTCGTACTTCTGCTGCTGGGCGGCGGTGAGTTCCGGCAGATGCTCGCCGAGCACGTTGCACGTCAGGAAGATGAGGAGTTCGGTGTTGACTTTCTCGGTGTCGGTGCTGCGGAACACGAAATTGAGCACCGGCACGTCGCCCAACACGGGGATCTTGCTCACTTCGAGGCGGTCGGACACGTTGCGCAGGCCGCCGATGAAGAAGGTGCGGCCATTGGCGGTGCGCAATGTGGTCGAGGCCTCGCGCTTGTCTTCGATGGGCACGCCGGAGTCGGTCAAGGCGCTCACAGAGCTCTGCTTGGCGCTGAGCTCGCAGATGATGTCGTTTTCGTGGGTGACGCGGGGGGTCACCTCGAGGGTGACACCGATCTCTTTGAAGTCGGTGCTGGCCACGGCGCCGCCGTCGGTGCTTTCGGTGAGTTCCTGGTAGGGGTAGTCCTGTACGATGGCGATGGTGGCCGGCTGGTTTTCGACGGTGACGACCACGGGGTTGGCGAGGATCTCGGCGTTGCGGCTGGCCACCTCACCGGCGATACTCGCCTCGAGATTGACGTCGCGGCCGATGAGGCCGAAGGTGAAGATGCCGGCGTCGAGGGCATCGGCGCCGATGGCGGTGCCGAGGTTGCCGGCGACACTGAGGTTGTCGAGATTGCCCTTGAGCGGGTGTACGCCCGTGACGAGGTTGCCGTCCGTGTCGAAGACGTCCTCGGTGTGGCGGGTGAAATGGCGGACCGCCTCGACGAGCCAGTTGATACCGGTCTGGGAGGCGTCGCGGAGCACGGCGTCGACGATCATGGCCTCGATGGCGACCTGCTTGACGGGCGTGTCGATGGCCTCGACGAGTTGACGGATCTGCTCGACGACGACGGGGTAGTCGGTGACGATGATGTGCCGGCCTCGCACGTCCTGGGCGACTTGGCCGAGTTCCTTGGTGAGGACGTTCTCGACCATGGTGGCGACTTCGGCGGGCTCGGCGAAGTTGAGCTTGATGGGCACCGTGAT
>JAFGTL010000355.1 GCA_016934125.1 Candidatus Hydrogenedentota bacterium | reverse complement strand
CTCGCTTAGTCTTCAACCCGGAAACCAAGGCAATGTGACATTTCTAACGAGTTAACTCATGTGACACTTCTAAAGAGTCTTGACACCGCACCCGGTGCCGCCGCGGTGCCCGTTGGCCCGCAACGCCCCCTTCCCCATGGCTGCGGCCGCGTGGTACACTACGCCTGCTACGTGCCGAAAGGAGGATCGTATGCCCCGCAAATCCGCCCTGTCCCGAGCGTCCGTGTTTCTGATCCTGGGCGTGGTCGGCGTGTTGAGCGCCGGCTGCGGCCTGATCGCCGACAAGGATCGGATTCGGATCGCCAAGATCAACGATCGGTACGTCACACGCGGTGAGCTGAGCCGCGTCATCCGAGAGATGCCCGCCGACGAACGCCCGCGCATCGTCACCCAGGGCGACGTGCTCAACGCGCTGCAGAACTACATCGATCACCTCGTCAAACAGGCTGCCGCCGCCGAACTCAAAGGCGAAGGGAAGATCCACGTCCCCCGGGAAGACGCGGCCATGCTCTTCGACATGCGGCATCCGGAGTACCGCGTGAAAGTGACCAATCCGCAAGACTACAACCTGACGCAGAGCGACCTCCAGTTCTGGGAGCAGGAGCGGGAAATCGGGATCGATCGGGTGGTCAAACAGATTCTCGGTGAGCAGGCGGTCGCGTACTTGATTCGGGAAGCCCTCAATGACGGGGTACTCACGATCACCGATGAGGAATACGAGAAGGAATACGAACTGCGCCGGTTCGATCTCAAGAACTACGAGCGGGTTACGGTGCGCGGCGTCTATTTCCCGGAAGGTCATCCGGAAGCCACCTCCCTGGCTGCGGACGCCGTGAAGCGGATGAAGTCGGGCGAGACGCCCGAAGACGTGGCCTCACAGTACACGGAGGCGGGCGCGGGCATTCTCGAGACGCAGGTCGTCAACGATCCGCGCCTGGCCGCCAAGTTCGGCCCATTCTGGGAGCAGGCGTCCGGGGCCGACAAGGACTCGGTGGTTGGGCCCGTTTTCATTCGCGGTTGGGTGAAGCAGGAGATGACGATCCAGGGCGAGGTCACCCAGCAGCAACTGCCGAATGCCTACTTCGTGTGCGTCGTGCTCAACCGCACGCCCGAGACGCCGAAGACGCTCGAGCAGGCCAAGAAAGACCTCCAACCCTCGATCCTGTACGCCAAGATGATGGAGCGGCTCCGCGAACAGAGCCGCGTCGAGATCTACGAGGACAAGCTGCCCGATCCGTCCATGTACGACACGCGGACGGTGTTCAGCGGGGCGGCCCGCTGAGTCTAGAGACGCGGCCTATCCGTCCAGCCGGCTCCGCTCCAGGCGCACGGCGCGCTGCCCCTTCACCGTGCAGGCCTCCTCGTTGGCGTAGCCGGCCTTGGCGAATGTGCGCAGCGAGGCCAGGTTATCGGGCTTGATGTAGGCGTGGATACGGCCCGCGGGCACCTCCGCCAGGAAGGCGGCGGTGGCCAGTTCGAGTGCCGTCACGGCGTAGCCCCTACCGCGATGCTCCGCCGCGACGGAGATGCTCACGTCCGCAACCGGGCCACGGAGGTCGAAGCGCACTTGGGCGGCCGGTTCGCCCGACGCGAGCGTCACAATGTACAGCCGGCACGCTGCATCCGCCATCTTCCGCTCAAACCAGGCCACATGCGTGTCCCACGGGATCGGATCGCTCGAGAACGACGCGGCCCGGGTGCCCGGCTCGTTCGCCCAGCGCCAGAGGAGTTCGAGGTCGTCGCGCGTCGCGTGTCGCACTCGCAGGCCGCTCACCGGGCGATCATCTCCCACGTGAGCGGCGTGCCGCGCGGGATATCCGCGGCCGCGCGCTGGCCCAGCACCTTGTCCAGATGCTTCGGGGCCAGGCCGTGGCCGGGCCGGATGGAACGGACATTGTCGGGTGTGAACGGCTCGCCCGCCTTGATGTCCGCCACGACGAACAGAGAACGCCGCAACGGGCGAAGGTCCTTCTCGCCCGCGGCGCCGCCGAACGACACCGCCCCGAGCGCGCGTTCGGCGTCGCGCACGGCCGCCACCATCCGGGCGAACTCCGCCGGCTCGGCCGAGAACGCCGCGTCCGGGCCGCCCTCGGATCGAGACAAGGTGAGGTGCTTCTCGACGATCCGGCCCCCCACTGCCACGGCCGCCACGGCCACCGCCTCGGAACGCGTGTGGTCGGACACGCCCGCGACAACGCCGAATCGGTCGGCCAGATAGGGAATCGAGCGGAGGTTCATCTCCTCGGGCGGGGCGGGATAGGCGCTCGTGCACTTCAGCAGGGCGATCGGGCCCGCGCCCGCCTCGCGCAGCACCCCGACGGCCTCGTCGACTTCGTCGAGCGACGCCATGCCCGTCGACACGATGACGGGTTTGCCGGTGGCGGCCACGGCACGCAGCAGGGGTGTGTCGATCAGTTCAAACGAGGCGATCTTGTGCGCCGGCACGTCCATCTCTTCGAGGAATGCCACCGCAGTCTCGTCGAAGGGCGATGAGAACAACTCGAGGCCGAGATCGAGGGCGCGTGCCCGCAGCCTGGGCTGCCACTCCCAGGGCGTCGCCGCCTCCCGGTATAGATCGTAGAGCGTCCGGCCCGCCCAAAGCCCGTCCCCGCCGATTCGGAAGCAGGCATTGTCGCAGTCGATGGTGAGCGTGTCGGCCGTGTACGTCTGCAGCTTGACGGCGTCCGCGCCGGCCCCGGCCGCCGCCTCGATGAGCGCGACCGCACGGCCATAGTCCCCCCGATGGTTCGCCGACAGTTCCGCCACGACATAGGCCGGCTCGTCCGGCCCGATCCGCCGGCCGCCCACCTCGAATGCCGGGCTTGCCATCATTCCTCCCTCTCTCGCCGTGTTCGGCCCGCAATGCCCATCAGACACTTCTCGATTCACCGAGTATACACCGCATTCCGGCCCGCTCGGCGTGCGTTCCGACACATCAGCCCCCCGGCCGGCGGCCCGGTAGCTCTATGAGGGTGTCCGCCACGCGTTGTGCGCCCTGGCCGTCCACGAGTGCGCGGCCGCGCCGGCTCATGTCGCTGCGTAACGCCTTGTCGCCCAGCAGGCGATCCAGCGTGCCCGCCACGGCGCGGGCCTCGAGGCCCGGCCCGTCGCCCAGGAACAGCGAGACGCCCGCGTGCGCGAGGGCGCGGGCCGTAGGCGCCTGGTTCTCCGCGATTACCACGACGGCGTTCGGCAATCCCATGAATGCCAGTTCCCAGCAGGTGGTGCCGCCGGCCGACACGGCCACATCGGCCCACGCCATGCGTTCGGCCATGTCGGCCACATCATGCACGAGTTGAAGCGCGCCTCCGGCCCGGCCGACGGCCTGCCGGAGTTCCTCGATGTGCGGCGAAGCGGCGCCGGCCACTATTACCGCTTCGAGCCCTGGCGTCTGCGACAGCGCCAGCGCGTCCACGATGGTTCCTGTCGCGTTGGCGGGATCGCTGCCGCCCAGGGACACCAGCACGCGCCGGCCTTGGGCCGGGACGGCGCGTTGCCAGGTGCGCCACCGGGCGAATTCGCCGCGAAGCAAGGCGTAGCGCGGGCCGAGCAGGAACCGCGTGCGCGCCGCGCCCCGATAGGGCAGATCCTCCGCGCCGGGGTTCTGGTTCAATATGATGTCGACGGGATAGGACTCCGCGTGGGCGTAATCGTCGATGGCGAGCACGCTGAATCCAGCGTCGGCGACGCCGGCGAGATATGCGGCGTCGAAGTGGTATCCATCCACCACCACAGCCGGTTCATCGTGTGCGCTGGCGGCTCGGATCGCGATCGCGAGATCGCCGGGCGCAGGGTGGGGCTGCTCCACGGGGATCCGTTCGTATCCCGCGGCGCGCACCCGCTCACAGAGCGCGTCGACGGTGCAGGCTGACACGACAGTCACGCCGCGGCCCGAGGCCGCCCACGCCTCGGCCAGTGCGAGGCAGCGCATGAGGTGGCCCGAGCCCATCCGGGTGCTGGCGTCGGCGCGAATGATGAGGTGTTTCGCCATGGCTGCGTGTGCCGGCCTTCGCTCCGTTTACCCCAGGCGGTACGCGTCGACGACTTTGCGCACCGCCGCGATCACATCGTCCGCGTCGTTGTCCGTCATGCCTGCCCATAACGGCAGGGTGACGATCCGTTCGTAGAAGGCCTCGGCCTGCGGGCACAACCCCGCGGGATAGCCCAGGCGCTCATAGTACGGGTGCCAGTAGATGGGGATGTAGTGCACGTTGACGCCGATGTTCTCG
>JAFGTL010000354.1 GCA_016934125.1 Candidatus Hydrogenedentota bacterium | reverse complement strand
TCCGGGCCGGCTCCCTCGAGCAGGCGTGGGCCATCATCGCGGAACTCTTGGCGGGCCTCGGCCCGTTCCTGAGTCTCACCTGGATTCCCGGCATCGCCCAGACGCTCCAAACCACGAACACGGAACTCGCCCTGGCCTTCGCCGGCATCCTCTTCCTCCAGGTTTTCGAGCACTTCCAGGGCAAAGACGACATCGCCGCCGTGTTTCACCGGCTGCCCGTCGTGATCCGGTGGATGTTCTACGTCGGGCTCACTGTGGCCATTCTGAACCTTGGGGTGGCCCAGGAGATCCCGTTCATCTACTTCCAGTTCTGACGTAACGCGTGAACGAGAAGGAGTGCCCCCTCGGCGGGGCGGTTGTTGTGGCGAAGTTCTTCCTCAAACTGGCCGGCTATTTCGCACTTGTCGCCGTGTGCCATGTGTGCCTCGCGGCCCTCTGGCTGGACGATGAGATCGTCTCGATGCGCGACTACTGGCGCGAGCGCTTCGCCGAGCACCAGGCCGTCGTGTTCCTGGGCGACAGCAGCGCCTTCTCATGGGATCACGAACAGGACGAACGCTCGATCCCCGAGATGCTCGACGAACTGCTCCCCGACCACGGCGTCGCCACCCTCGCTGAAGTCGGCAAAGGCATGGACGAATACGCCGTCGCCCTCCGCTTCATGGAGAAGGAGGGCTACCGGCCCGAGTTCGTCATCGTCGAGGTGAATCTGCGCGCCTTTTCGGAGACGCTCTACTTCAATCCCGCCCTCCAATTCGCCAAACAGAAACGAATCCTCGGCCAACCGCCCTGGCTCCTCAATCTGTTCTTCCGGCCCTTCTCCGTCTTCCGCGTATTCAATCTTCAACCCGTGTCCCAAGAGCGTTACGACAGCCACGTCGTGTATCGCGATGGCCTTGGCGCCATGCCGCTGGCCGAGTCGCTCGAACGCCTCAAACAAGCCGAGACCACCGAGGAACAGGGCGCCATCTACTACCAGCGGGAATATCTTTACGAGCTCACGCCCGAGCACCCCGAGATGATCGCCATGGTCGAGTGCGTCAAGATCATCAAACGCATGGGCGCCACTCCCATTTTCTACTTCACCCCGGCCGCGTTTACCGTCGGCGAGCAGTACGCCGGGCCCCAGTTCACCGCCCGCATCGAGCAGAACCGGGCCCTCATCCGCGATGCCCTCGAGGGCCTCGGCATACACATCCTCGACTTCGCGCGGATCGCCGATCCCAGCGAGTTTCTCCGCGATCCCTTCCCCACTGAGCATGTGTCCGCCGCGGGCCGGTTGCCCGTCGCGGAAGGCCTGGCCCGCGCCATCCGCGAGGCCGGCAAATCCGCCGCGCCCACGAGCGCAACGTCTTGACATGCCCCCCTCCACCTCTGCTAGATTCACCCATCCGTTACCGAGCCCCCGCGATATTGCGGAGGACGGCGGCGCGGTCGCGCTTTGCGCCGAGGGGGAACCGTGACACAACCCAAGAGTCAGAAACTCATCTTCCCCCTTGTCGTCGTGTTGTCCGCCGTCATCACCATGGCCTGCGGCCTCTTCACCGAAATCCCCATCCTCCCCTTCCTCTCTCTCGCCAACGCCGCTGCCCTCGCGCTGTGCATTGTGGTGGTGTCCGTGGCGGCGTGGCGCCCGGCGCCGCAAGGCCAGGAGCGCATGCTCTGGGCCGGGCCTGTGGCGCTCTGGCTCGCCTTCTTCGCCTTCGCCGGCATCAACCTGGCCTCGGGCCTCGTTGAGACACAGGCCTACGGCGACCACGACGCGTTTCTGTGGCTCCTGGACGGCGGCTGGATCCTCTCGAAGTGGTTCCTCGGCCACGTCCTGATCCACTTCCTGATCGCCATCGCCCAGCACGCGCCACCCGCGCTCAAGGCCCTCTGGGGCGTGTTCGACTCGCCCGAGGCCCTCTCCAAGTGGCTCGCCCTTATCGCCATGGGCGCCAGCACGATCTATCTCGTACGCACACGCCCCGGCCGGCTCAGCGTCCTCTTCGTCCTGTTCACGCCCGTCTGGATCGTGTTCAGCGTCGGATACGTCGAGTACTATCCGTTCATCGCCTGGATCGTCCCGGTGCTCTACCTCTGGATCCTCGACAGGCCCCTCGCCGAACGATCCCCCTACGCCGTGGGCTGCATCGCGGCGGCGCTCCCCTTGACGTACATCGGCTACGCCCCGCTCGGCGCCATCCTGCTCGTGTCGTTCATGGTGCTGAACCCCCGGCAGGCGCCCCGCGCCCTGGCCGCGTGCGTGGCCTGTGCGCTCACGTTGATCAGCGTGTTCTACGGCAAGTACCCCCACGAGTTCGTCCATGATTACTTCGGCAGCATGGCCACTGGCGACACCCTCACGGCCTATTCCCGGTATCAGGGCAAGGCCGCCAGCGACGCGTCCGTCCTGTTCAGCCCCCGCTATGCCCTGTCGGGCGGCCACCTCAAAGACGTGTTCTTCATGTGGTTTTTCGGGGGCGGCCTCGCCTCGGTGCTGATCCTGGCGGGCGCCCTGGCGGCAGCGCTGGCGCGCAGGCCCGTCGGCGCCGCCTTGCGCCGCGAGCCGCGGCTGTGGATTGGCGCCGCCTTCGTGATCTGGGCCGCCCTCTACATGCTCTTCATGATTCCGAAGCTCGGCCCGGGCAAGGACGTGGATCTGTTCTTCGTGTCCTACCTGACCTTCGCCTTCTTCGCGGGCCATCTGGTGGACATCCTCGCCGAGGCGTGTCCGCAGCGGCCGGCTGTCCGCTTGGCGGTGTTGGCTGGATTCCTCGGCAACACCGCCGTGTCCACCGTCTACCTGGTGTTCTTCGGCGTGCCCGGGGAAGTGTTCTGACGGGCGTCTACGCGGGGAAGAGGTAGGCGTCGAGGGCCGCTGCCTCGCCGAAATCGGGAATCATGATATCCGCGCCCGCCTTGATCAGACGTTCCCGCTTCTCTTCGTTCCACCCGTACCCTTCGATCTCGTTGGACGCGACACCGATCGACACGCATCCGTTCTCTTTGGCGTTCCGGATCTCGACCGGCCCATCGCCCACGATGAGCACTTCGCCGCCCTGGAGTTGGTGTTCGCGCATGATGTCCTTGATCACCATCTCCTTGTTGTACTCCTTGAACGTCCGGAGGGCGCCCCAGATCTCGGTGAAATAGGGTGCCGCGCCCACGAGCCGGGCCTCGTTGCGCACGTCATCGCGATCCGTACCGCTGAAGATGTACATGCCGAGATCGTGCCGCGAAAGCCGCTCGAGGAAGCCCAGCGCCCCCTTCAGCGTCACCTCCTCGGGCGAGAGCGCTCCGGACTCCAGGCGCTGAATCCGCTCATTCACCCGCACCATCAGCCGGGCGTTGTAGATGTCCTTGTAGCCCTGCGCGTCGAGCACCCGATCCGCCGGCACCTTGCCATACTTCTTCACGAGTTCCACGAGGTGCTCCATCTGCAGAATCGTCTGGATGCCTGTCGAGTCCTCGATGTACTCGCGCACCTCCTCCTCGATCTCGGGCGTCGCCGCCGTGTCGCCGCAGATCAACTCCACCATCAGCGGGCCCATCACGAGCTGCCAGCCCTCGCGCAACAGGCTCACGGTGCCGTCGAAATCGAACAGGGCGTGTTTGAACCGGCCCCGCTCCACCTCGTTGACAATCTCGATCTGGGTGCCGGGAAGATAGGCGCTCGACATGCAACACTCCTCATTTCTCACAGGGAGATCGGAAAACGCGCGATTCTACCAGATCGGCGCCTGTCCGAAGAAATCGGTGAGCGGGCCGCTGACGGCTTACTCCACCATGAACTCGATCAGCGTGTGCAGAGGGTATCCGGCGAGCTTGGCGCGGCCGTTCAGCGGTGGCAACTCAATGACGAACGCGATCTCGACGATCTCCGCCCCGAGCCGCTCCACCAGCTTGCAGATGGCCGCCATCGTGCCGCCCGTGGCCAGCAGATCGTCCACGAGCACCACGCGATCCCCCCGGCTCAACGCATCCACGTGGATCTCGAGCGTGTCCGTCCCGTACTCGAGTTCAAACGCCTCCGCCGTGGTTTCACCGGGCAGCTTGCCCGGTTTGCGCACGGGAATGAACGGCAGCTCCATGGCGTAGGCCAGGGCCGCGCCGAAAATGAACCCCCGCGCCTCCGCGCCCACAATCGCGTCCACGCCCTTGCCGGCATAGCGCTCCTTCCACCCGTCGATGATGTACTTGAACGCGTCGCCATGCTTGAGCAGCGTGGTGATGTCTTTGAACTGAACGCCCGGCTTCGGGAAATCGGGTATGTTGCGAACCAAGGCGGCGAGATCCATGCCTTCACACTCCTTCTGTGTCAGGAACCCCCTGTCAACGGCCCCCAATCGGCGCGAGGATGCTTGCCCCGGCCCCTACGGCCGGAAATCGTCCCCGTATTCCAGCACGAACGTCCGGAGCCGTTTCATGACATCGTTCTCGATCTGCCGGATGCGCTCACGCGTCAGCTCGAACTTGCGGCCCGTTTCCTCGAGCGTGTGGGCCCGCCCGTCCATGAGGCCGTAACGATACCGGATGATGTTCTGCTCCCGCGGCGTGAGGTGCTTCATGATCTCTTCGAGCTGCTGATCCAGCTCGATCTGGGCGATGGCCTGATCCGTCTGGCGTGGCTCGATGCTCTCCGGGATACCGCGGGCCGTGTTGGCGACGTCCAGATTGTCCAGCGATGATACGTCGGACACGAAGGCCTGGAGTTTCATGGCCTCGGCCACCTTGATCCCCATCTTCTCGGCCACGACCTCCGGATCCGGCTCCTTCCCCGTCTTGATGTAGAGTTCCTCAGCCGTCTTCTTGTATCGCGCCACGTTGTCCGTCACGTACACCGGCACGCGGACGGTTCGCCCGTAGTTCGACAGGGCCCGGGTGATGGCCTGCCGGATCCACCATGTCGCATACGTCGAGAACTTGCACCCCCGCGTCGGATCGTAGCGCTCGACGGCCTTCATCAGGCCCATGTTCCCCTCTTCGATGAGATCCTGCAGCGGCAGTCCGTAATACAGGTATTTCTTGGCGATGCTGACCACCAGCCGCAGGTTCGACACGATCAGCTTGCGCCGCGCTTCGCCATCCCCCTTCCGGGCGGCCTCGGACAGGCGCAACTCCTCCTTGGTCGAGAGCAGCGGGATCTTCGAGATCTCGGCCAGATACGTGCTCAGTCCGTTTTCGCGTTGCTCAGCCATTCACCCTTACCTGTACACAAACTTCGGCACATGCCCACCAAGCCGGAACTGCGCGGCCGCCCGGGCCGCCCGGCCCATGCCAACCTCGTCCAGCACGGTGAACAAGGACCACGCCTCCTGCCGGACGCGGATGATGCGCGGTTCCTCCGTCAACCCGGCCAACTCCGCGGCGCAGTCGATGGCGTCGTCCAGTCCGCCGATCTCATCCACGAGTTTCAGTTCGAGGGCCTGGCGCCCGGTGAATACCCGTCCGTCGGCCAAGCCCCGTACAGTCGCCTCGTCGAGCCCGCGCTCCTCCAGGATCACCTCGACGAACTGATCCAGGTAGTCGTTGACAACCTGTTGATAGTGTTCCTTTTGACGTTCCGTGATGGGCTCTGCGATGGAGCCGGCGCCCTTGTACTCGCCCGTGCGCACCGACGAGAACTCGACGCCCAGCTTCTCGAACAGGCCCGCCGCGGAGGTGTACTCGAAGATGACGCCGATGCTGCCGGTGAGCGTGCCCTTGTTCGCGAACACCCGATCCGCGGCGAGGCAGATCATGTACGCGCCCGACGCGCCCGTCGTCCCCATCGAGGCCACCACGGGAAGCCCCTCGTCCTCCACCCGCTTCAGGGCGTTGTAAACCTCCTCCGCCACCGTGATCGCTCCCCCCGGACTATCCACGCGAACCACCAAGGCCTGCGTGCCCGGATCATCCAGCAGCCACTCAAGGTCGGCGAGGATCTCCCGTTCGTCAATGAGTTCGTCGTAGATCTCCAGCACCGCCACCGCCGGCCCCGACTCCACCCCGCCAACCAGTCCGTAGAAGACTAACACCGCAGCGCACACGAATATGACCCCGCCAGCGCCCATGATTACACCTACGAGCATGGAGCAGCCTGTACGCGGGGCCCGCGTCTCGCTGTAACTATTTGGCATCACGGCTCCTTACACACCATGGATCGGCAGTCTAGCGAAAAACCTGTAGAGCGGTCAAGGTTCGCCCCCAAGAACACTACCGTCGAGTGCTCAAAACGTCCCCAAACCGCCTCACACGTCGGCTGGCCCCGCTTTCACTTGACATGTCCCAACGGAATCCACAGAATCCCCAACCGGAATGGACGATCACGAACGACATATGCGCTACGCCATACAGGAGGCCGAACGCGCCCTCGAAGCCGGCGAGGTGCCCGTCGGCTGCGTGATCATGCACCAGGGCCGCGTCATCGGGAAGGCCCACAACCAGCGCGAAACCCTCCAGGATCCCACGGCCCACGCCGAGATCCTCGCCATCACCCAGGCCGCCGCCCACCTGGGAAGCTGGCGGCTCGAGCACACCCAACTCTACGTCACCCTCGAGCCCTGCCCGATGTGCGCCGGGGCGATCATCCTCGCCCGGATCCCCGAGGTGTACTTCGGCGCCCACGATCCCAAGGCGGGCGTGTGCGGCACCCTCATGGATCTCCTCCAGGATCCCCGGTTCAACCACAACCCTGCCGTCACCCCGGGCCTCTTGGCCGACGAATGCGGCGCCCTCCTCTCCGGCTTCTTCCAGGCCATCCGGAAGAACCAGAAGTCCTGACACCTGCGCGGCCCGCCAGAACGTCTGGTAGCGAAGGGCGGCGCGTTTGAAGTCGCTGGCGGTGTGCGACTTCCGCTCGGCCACACAACCACCCAATGGGTGAGCGTTGCGCACACACAAATCGCAAGGCCGAGCTCGCCTCACGCGCCGCATCCCAAGTTACGAGACGATTTGGGGGCCCGCTTCGCCCTTCAATCGCGCTCCTCGTGTTGGTATAATCCCCGATGTCTGTCTACAGCAATCCGAACCCGGCGCCGGCCCGCGCCCTGAAGGAACCGCAATCCATGGATCCCGTCCTCACCGAACTCATCGACATGAGCCACTACCTCGGCGATCCGGCCCGGGGCTATGCCATCCTCGGCGAAGGAAACTCGTCGGCCCGGATCGATGAGAACTCGTTCTACGTCAAGGCCTCCGGCACCACCATGGCCGACATCGACGAGCACGGCTTCGTCAAGGTGTCCATCCCGAAGGTTACCTCAATCCTCGACGATCCCGACGCGGGCGACGACGATGTGTCCCGCGTTTTCAAGGAATCCCTTCTCGAGCCCGGTGAAACCCGCCGTCCTTCCGTCGAGGCGATGCTCCACGCGATCCTGTTGCAGGTGCCCGAGTTCCGCTTCATCGGCCACACCCACCCGGCCTATACGAACATGGTGTTGTGTTCGAGCAAGGCCGAGGAAGTGGCCACGGGCCGGCTGTTCCCCGATCACATCGTATCCCTCGGCCACAAATCGGTTTACGTGCCCTATGTCGACCCCGGCCTGGTGCTCGCCCGCGAGGTGCGGAAGCGGTTCGAGGCCTTCGTCGCCGAGGAAGGCGTATTGCCCAAGGCCATCTTCATGCAGAATCACGGACTCATCACCATGGGGAGTTCGCCCAAGGCCGTCACCAGTTGCACCGACATGGCCGAAAAAGCCTCCCAGGTGGCCGTAGGCGCCTATGCCATGGGCGGGCCCCGCTACATGGCGCCCCACGAAGTCGAACGGATCTTCACCCGGCCCGACGAGGCCTACCGGCTCAAGAGTATTGCGGACACGGAGTGAGCCGGCGGGCCGCTCTCAGCAAGGAGAATAGAACGTGGCGAACATGGAACAGTATCGACGAGCCGACGGGCCGTTGCCCGGCACCTACCTCGCGTGGCAGATCTTCGGCGCCGGATTCGACAACATCGGCAAGGATGGGAAACCCACCTCGCTCGAACTGCGCCCACCGGCCGAGAACGAGATTCTGTGCCGGGTGGACGCGCTCGGGCTCTGCCTGTCCGACATCAAAATCGTCAATCAGGGCAGCAAACACCCCCGCCTCCGCGGGCGCGACCTCTCCGTCGAACCCACGGTGCTCGGCCACGAGTGCTCCGCCACCGTCGTCAAGGTGGGCGCTCAGTGGCAGGATACGTTCCACGTCGGCGAACGCTACATTGTCCAGGCCGACATCTACTACAAGGGACTCGGATTCGCATTCGGCTACCTGATTCCCGGCGGGCTGGCCCAGTACTTCTACCTGGACGAGCGCGCCCTGGACGGCGACGAGGGCTGCTACCTCCTTCCCGTCCAGCCGGACACCGGCTACAGCCAGGCCGCCCTGTCCGAGCCGTGGGCCTGCGTCGAGATGTCCTACAACCTCGACGAGCGGCTCGTGCCGGGGGGCGGCGAACTCCTCATCGTCGACGACGATCCGGCCCGGTGGCATGAGGCCAATCCGAGCGCACTCATCGTGCCGCGCAGCCTCGATGAACTCACCGACGAGAAGTTCGACGACATCATCGTGCCGAACCCCTCGCCCGAGATCGTCGAAGCGCTCGCCCCGCGTCTGCGCAAGGGGGGCGTCATGTTCCTGCTCGGCGAACCCGCCTCGCAGGGAGCGGCCTCTCTCGATATCGGCCGCATCCACTACGACGATATCCGGTTCCTCGGCGGCGGCCCCGACGTGGATGCGGTGCGCGTCTGCAACGAGCGCGGCGACCTGCTCCCCGAGGGCTCGGCCCTCTTCATCGGTGCCGGCGGCCCCATGGGCCAGATGCACGTCCAGCGCGCCATTGAACTCGATGCGGGCTCGAAGTGCGTGGTCGTCACCGATCTCGATCGGAGCCGCCTCGACCACATCGAACACCGGTTCGGCGAACTGGCCCGCGCCAAAGGCGTGGCCCTGCACACCTTCTCGCCAAGCCAGTTCGAGTCTCAGACCGCCATGGACGGCGCCGTACATGCCCTCGCCCCCCAGGGCTACGACGATGTCTGCGTGCTCGCGCCCGTTCCCGCCCTCGTGTCCGCCGCCATGTCCTTTGCCGCCGACAACGCCCTCGTCAACGTCTTCGCCGGTATCCCCATCGGCAATCCCGCCAATCTTCAGCTGGCCGACCTCTGCCGCGGCATCAAGATCATCGGTTCCAGCGGATCGCGCATCAGCGATCTGCGCAGAATCCTGCAACTCGTTGAGTCCAAACAACTCAACACCGATATGAGCGTGGCCGCCGTCGGCGGGCTGGCCGTGGCCCGCGAGGGCCTCGAAGGGGTCAAGAGCGGGCGGTTCCCCGGGAAAACCGTCATCTATACTCAGATTCTCGACCTACCCCTCATGGGGCTGGACGAGATCGCCGCGGCGGTTCCCGAAGTCGCCGCCAAACTCGGGCCGAACAACGCGTGGACGAAAGAGGCCGAGCAGGCCCTACTCGAGAGGTATGCGTGATGGGACGATTGCAGGCGAAACGGGCCGTCGTTACCGGGGGGGCCCAGGGACTGGGCGCGGCCATTGTCGAGCACCTGGCCGAGGAAGGCTGCGATGTCGTCGTCTGGGACATCAATGAGGAGGTGGCCGCCGAGACGGCCCATCGTGTCGCAGCCGCCACCGGCCGTGCCGTGACGGGTGCCCGTGTCGATGTCACCGACGCCGGGCACGTCCGGCAGGCGGTCGACGCGGCGGCGGGCGAGTTGGGCGGGCTCGACGTGTTCGTCAACAACGCCGGCATCCTGATATCGGGCGATTCCATCGAATTCGACGTCGCCAAGTGGCGCCGCGTCATCGACGTCAACCTCGTCGGCTACTTCATCTGCGCCCGCGAAGCCGCCCGCGTCATGCTCTCGGGATCGGGCGGTTCCATCATCCAGATCAACTCCAAGTCCGGCAAGAAAGGCAGTTTCCGGAACAGCGCCTATGCCGCGTCCAAGTTCGGCGGCATCGGCGTCACCCAGAGCCTGGCCCTCGAATTCGCCGAGGCGGGCGTCCGGGTGAACGCGGTGTGCCCCGGCAACCTCCTCGATTCGCCGCTCTGGACGGAGAGCCTCTTCAAGCAATACGCCGCCAACCAGGGCACTACCGAGGAAGAAGTGCGCCGCAAGTACATCGAGCAAGTCCCCATGAAGCGGGGATGCGCCTACCGCGACGTGACGAATCTCGTCGTATTCCTGGCGTCCGACGAGTCGAGCTACATGACGGGCCAGGCCATTAACGTCACGGGCGGCCAGGAGATGCGTTGATGCGCCCCCTGGCGTGTCCCCGCGGCACTAAAGTTCGGCCCCCGATTTCCCGATAGATCTGCATGGAACACAGGCCCAGGTCAACCGCAACCCCGACGCTGAAAGGACAACCGCTATGAGCGATATCAGTTCAGTAAGCAGCGTCGGAACAGGCCTGCGCGCGGTTCAATTCCAGGCCGAATATCAGGCGGCGGTGTTGCGCGAACAGAAGCAGGTGATCGAGGATGTCGGAAACGCGGCCCTGCAGTTGATTCAAGCGGCTCTCGCTGCCGACCCCGACCTCGGGCAGAATCTGCACGTGGTGGCCTGAAGCCGGCGTTCAAGGGAAAGGGCCCTCTCCGCGGAGAGGGCCCCACTTCTTTCTCCGGCCGACCTCGAACCGCCGGCCTATTCCTTCTTGCCCACCAGCCGGCGGCTGCGGGCGTAATCCTCGAGCTTGTCCCGCATGAGTTTACGGCCCCGATAGAGCCGCGACATCACCGTTCCCAGCGGGCAGTCCATCTCCTCGGCGATCTCTTTGTAGGACATATCCTGGAGGTCGGCCATGATGACCGCCTGCCGGAAATCGTGGGGGAGTGATTCGATCGCCTCGCGCACCTCGTCGTCGAGCAGTTCCAGCAAGTCGCCCGAATCGCCCGATACCGGCTCGTAGCGCACCCCCGGATCCGGCGCCTTGTCCGCAGCCGGTTCCGATCCGCTCAACTCGACGAAGGTAGGCCGCCGCGCCTTGCGGCGGTACTCGTTGATGAAGGTGTTGCGCAAAATCGTGAGCAGCCAAGCCTTGATGTATGTGCCCTTCTGGAACTTCTCGTGGAACCGGAGGGCCTTGACCACCGTGTTCTGCGCCAAATCCTGCGCGTCCGCGGGATTCCGGGTTAGCCGCAACGCGACGGCATACAGCATGTCCAGGTGGTCGAGCACCAAGCTCTCGAATTCGGTGGACCGAGCTTGTGTATGACTTACTGCCTTTGCCAAGGTACTTGCCCGTGCCCCCGACCCGGTGAATATCCGTCGTACCCCCGTGTCGATTGCTAGGAACGCCGCGATTACCCTCTCTCCGTATCCTCCATCCTAGCAGTCTTAGCCAAACGGATCAATCGTTTTTCGCGCACGCCGAACCCCAAAGGTGCCCCGTCCCAAGCCCCGCCACGCCGAAGTGCTTCGCTCTCAAGGCCTTCCGGGCTCAGACGGCCCCCTCTACCTCTCGCACCAGCCTCTTCGGCACCAGGAACCGCCGGCCCTTGATGCGGACGTCGTAGTGCTCGTCGCCGACGATGACCTCGTCGACGGGCTGGCTCAACCCGCTGTGAAAGTGGAGGGTGATTCGAGTCTGCGGGCTCTGCTCCGGGCCGGGCCTTACGTCGGCGTACTGCATCGGATCGACCCCCCGGGCCGAGAACGTCCGGTTCCACGCGAGCACGTCGCGCACGTAGTCTCGCGTTTCTTTGAACGGCGGAATGCC
>JAFGTL010000353.1 GCA_016934125.1 Candidatus Hydrogenedentota bacterium | reverse complement strand
GTCTCGATGGCCCCATGCACCAGCAGATCCTGCGCGGCCGCTGTCCACGCCAGGGCCACTGCCACCACGGCCGCCGCGGCCCCTCGACCCCGCTTGACGAACCCCATACGCTCACCTCCTCCGGGCCGGCAGGAATGGAAACAGCCGTTGCAGATCGGCCCGCGACGGCCGCGTCCCATACTCGCAGATCTCGAACGCCTCAGCGTACTCGATCTCCTCCGCCCTCGTCTTCCCGTACCACGCCACCAGGCCCGGCCGCGCCAGGGCCGTGTGCGCCTTGAAGAAGGGCGCCCAGGCCTCCTTCATCCATGCCAGGCGCTCCTCCGGCGCCTTCGGCACGCTGTCGAGCCGCCCGTCCAGCCACGGCAGCCACTCGAACACCTGCGACTCCATGGCCGCCATCATGGCCCACTTCACGTCCATCACGTCGGTGATATCCACGGCCACATCCGGCTCGAAGGGCGCAGGCTTCGTGAACTCGTCCACCATGTACAGAAACACCGGATTCCATTCCAGGCGCGCCACCTCCGGGCAGAAATGGGGCACCGTCACGAGGAACGCCGCGTCCTGCACCGCCACCGACGTATACCGGTGGTCGGGATGATAATCGTTGGGGCGATGCGTGATGACCACGTCCGCCCGCCGCTTACGGATGATGCGCACGACCTCCTTGCGCACCTCGAGCGTCGGCTCCAACTCCCCGTCGTGGTGGCCCAGCACCAACTCGTCCACCCCCGCCAACTCCGCCGATTTCCGGCATTCCGCCGCCCGCCGCTGGGCCAAAGCCCCCCCCGTCGTCTCGTGATGGCCAATGTCTCCGTTCGTCAACGACACGAACAGCACCCGGTGGCCCTTCCGCGCCCACTTCACGGCCGTCCCTCCCGCGAAGCACTCGCAATCGTCCGGGTGCGCCCCGATACACACGACGTTCATGAAGACTCGTCCCCGGCCCCTTCCGCCGCCGCGGCCGCCTCGGGCTCGAAGTTCACACGCACGGCGGTTTGGTAGATCGCCTTGCTGCTCTCGTCCGACACCGCCGTTTCCGGATCGAGCGTCTCTTCATCCGTGCCTGCGGGCATCATGAACGCCTCCGCCGACACGATCACCTCCATGGTCTCCGGGATCGCCTCCAGGCCGGACAGGATGTCGATCTTCTTCGCGAATCCGTTCTTCCTCGCGTCGGCGCCGAGCACCAGCGAGAACGAGCCGATCTCCCGCTCCCGCTCCACGAGAACCCTCGCCCGCAGCGCAACCGGCCGCTCTGCGAACGCCCGTTTCGCGTTCACCCGGTATTCCACCCACAGTTCTTCCGGATACGGCGGCGACACCTTGAGCGTGAGCAGCATCACCTGGTCCCGTTTGTTCCCCAGTTCCTCCGCCGTGATCGTGGCCGAGGCCGATTCCGGCGCCAGCCGGGCCTGAATATCGATCCCCTGCTCCACATCCCCGATGTTCAGCTCAACCACCGGGGGCGCCTCGCCCTCGGCTCCGGCGCCTCCGTCGGGCCGATCCGTCTTCGGCACGGGTGGCGGTGGCTTGCAGGCCCCTAGCGCCACAAGCAGAGCCAGAATCAGGAAAGTACGTGCAACCTTCATGCCATGCATCTCCAAGCGTTCGGTTCCGTCGTCTCCCATCGGCCGGGGCAGCCTCACCCACCGGCCCCATGGCGGCCATAATAGCAGGAGGCCCCGGATCAATCCCAGCACCACGCCCCGGCGACGCATGGGTTGGCTCCGGTGGTGTGCCCGGTGCGGCTTGTCCGGAGTGGGGAATCCCGAGTAGCGTGGGGGAGAGGAGCCCGGGAAGGCCGGGCATAGCACTCAGTTCAGCCGGTTTTTGCCCTTCTTCTTCCGCGATTTCGCCACCGCCCCCCGCAGTTCCTTCTGAAAGTCCTCATCCCCGAGTGTCTCTTTGAATGCGTCCCGCTGATCCACCGTGAACCGGGTGTGAATGTAGCGGATGTCGAGCAGCGCGATGTACACCGCCGACAAGAGCAGCACCGCGAACACGCCCCAATACCCAAAGAACAACCAGATCGACTCCCGCAGCGCGCCCCATCGCGCCCCGACAACCGCCATCACCGCACTACCCACGATGGCCACAGCGCCCGCGATCCGCCAATGAGCCTGCCTGATCGGCGGCTCCCATCGCTTCTTGTCGCCAACCAACGGTCTTTCCCTCCTATCCGTGCGCCCGCATCACGGCCCGGGAACCCAAACCCGCTCCTCGTACCGCTCACCCGAGCGGCCGGTGACCACGCGCATCTCGCAATGCCCCCGCGGCTCGGTCTCGATCGCGGCCGCCGTTCGCTCCCGGCGTTCGTCCACCTGATCGCCGATCAACGCGCCGGCCAGTGCCCCGACGCCCGCTCCGATCAGCGCCCCTTCTCCCTGCCTGCCCTGCTGATGGCCGATGACGGCCCCGGTCGCGCCGCCCGCCGCGGCCCCGGCCAAGGCGCCCCGCTGCGTCGGCGTCGTCTGACACCCCGCCGCCGCGGACACGATCAGCACGCTCACAGCAACCCGGATCACGGCATCCTTTCGCATCGCGCTCTTCCCTTCGCCGTTCGGCTTCATACTACCACACTCAGCCCGAACCATCAGCCATCCTCATCCCATTTGGACGCGGTTTCCCTGCCCGATATTCACCCCCCCCATTGCAAACACCTGAACGCCCGGGCTATAGTCACGCCACTATGCCACTGCCCGCATTGCGATACGTTGACGCTTCCCCCGTGGAGCACGAAGGGGACACCTTCATCTGCCTCCGCGATCCGGAGGGATTCGTCGAGGAATCCGTCCTCCTCAGCCCGCTCGCCTTCTTCATCGCCTCCCTCCTCGACGGCGTCAACGAGATCACCGACATCCAATACCACTTCGTCAACCGCTCCGGCGGCCGCGTCCTGTCCAGCGATGACATCGAGAAGGTCATCGAC
>JAFGTL010000352.1 GCA_016934125.1 Candidatus Hydrogenedentota bacterium | reverse complement strand
CCTCGGCGAGTCCTCGACGGGCCTCATCCACTCGCGTCTGGACGCGGCCGACTGGAACGGGGACGGCCTGTTCGACTTGATCGTAGGATGCGCGCGCGGCGGCGTGGTCTGGTATCCCAATTGCGGCCGGCCCGGGGCTCCCGAGTTCCCCTATTCGCGGCTGGTGTTCACCGCAGACGGACACCCGCTGGACATCAGCTGGAGCGCGTCGCCCCGTGCGGTCGACTGGGATGGCGACGGGCGGCTCGACCTCCTGGTGGGGGGCGAGTGGAACCGCATCATGCTGTTCCGCAACACGGGCGATGGCGCCATCCCTGTGCTCGAACCGGCGGGGCTGGTGCACATGGAGAACGGCGAGCCGCTTCACGTGCCCTGGGAACCGTCGCCGGAGACGCAGCCCCATCATACCTACACCAAGGATTACTACGCCGTGATGGACACGGCCGACTGGGACGCGGACGGGGATTGGGATCTGCTGGCGGGGGGGTATGTCACCGGGCGGGTGTTCCTGTTCGAGAACGTGGCCGATGCGGACGGGGAGTCCCGGTTCCGGTTCGCCGGCCCCATCGAGGCGGATGGGGAGCCCTTCGACGTCGGCTGGTGCGCCGCGCCGAGTGTGGGCGACTTGGATGGCGACGGCGACCTCGACCTCGTGTCGGGCTCCATGCCCATGACACAGGGCGGAGGCGACAGCGCGTCCAGCGAGCATTTCCTCCAGTATCTCCGCAATGACGGCACCCGCGGCGCCCCTCGGTTCCACGCAATCCGCTTGCCCCATACCGGCGCGTTCCCCAAGGCATGCCTCGGCACCCCGCGCCTGATCGACTGGAGTGGCGATGGAGTGCTCGATCTGATCGTCAGCGCGGGCACGCAGATCTACTTGTACCGCAACACCGGCAGCGCCACGGTTCCGCAGTTCGAGGCCCACGCCGAGTCGATGCCGGCCCGCTGGGGGAGCGCGCGTCTGCCCGGACACCGGTTCGTCGATCCCGATCGCCCGGGCCGGCTCGTGCCCGCCGACGCGGCCACCACGGCGCGCGGCATCGCCGCCGGGCTCCAGTTCCTCGATTGGGACGGCGACGGAATGCGCGACATCGCGGATGGCCCGTTCGTGTTCCGCAACACCGGCCGCGGCACCCCCGGCGTGTATGAACTGCCCGTGTCCTTGCTCCCGGACGGCACGGAGATCTCCCATTTATCCGGCATTGGCGACGACTGGCGGTTTCAGCAGTTGTACGATCTCGACGCAGACGGCGCAGTTGATCTCATGGACGCCGATCACAGCGGGTGCTTCTACTGGCACCGGAACCGCGGCACGACAACGAAACCGGAACTGGACATCGCCGGCGTGCGCCTGCTCCTTGAGGACGGCCAACCCGTGAACGTAGGCGCGGGGCGGGAGGGATTCAACGCGCTCCAGGGCGCCCGCGCCACGTACGCGGTAGGCGATTTCGACGCCGACGGCCTCCCGGATCTGATCACCTCGAACTTCCGCGGCGCCGTGACGCTGTTCCGGCAGGCCGTTCCGGCCGGCGCCGGGGGCGAAGGGCCGCGGTTCGCAACCGGGATCGACGTCGGAAAGCTCGGCGGCCGGGCCGCCGTCTCCGTCACGGACTGGAACGGCGACGGCCGGCTGGATGCGATTGTGGCCTCCTGTGCGGCCGACGCGGTGGCCTTTTTCGGGCGTGGGGGAGGGGGGGAGCCGCCCTTCGAGCCGGCACAACGCCTTCCATTGCCCATGGCGCCCTTCGGCTCAGGCGCGCCCGTCATCGCTACCGACTTCAACGACGACGGCGATGACGATATTCTGCTTTCCACGCCGTATGGGTATCTGTGCTTTTACGAGCACTCCTTCATTGCGTCCGGCTACGCACACGGCGAGGTGATTGCTGTGGAACGCATCGACGGCGCTCCTGGCGCCGGATGATGGCCTACTTCTTGTCGCCGAGGGCGCCCGTCAGTCGATCCACGACTTCCTGCAGGGCGCGGAGCCGGGCGTGGTACTTGTCATTTCCCTCGACGATCGTCCATGGGGCCTGGGCCGTCGACGTCCGCTCGATCATGCCGGACACCGCGTGCCAGTAGTCGTCCCACCGTTCCCGGTTGCGCCAGTCTTCCTCGGTGATTTTCCAGTTTTTGTGAGGCGTCTGCTGGCGCGATTCGAACCGGCGAAGCTGCTCGTCCTTGCCGATATGGATCCAGAACTTGATGACTACCGTGCCGAATTCGACGAGTTGCGCCTCGAACTCGTTGATCTCGCGATACGCGCGTGTCCATTCACCCACCGACGCGAACCCCTCGATGCGCTCCACCATGACGCGGCCATACCAGCTCCGATCGAACAAGGTGAGATGGCCCGCCTTCGGTAATGCCCGCCAGAACCGCCACAAGTAGTGGTGCGTCTTCTCGTCGCCCTCCGGGGCGCCGATAGCCACCACCTCGTAGCCCCGCGGATCCATGTCGCGGACGAGCCGCCGGATGTTGCCCCCCTTGCCTGCCGCGTCCCAGCCTTCATACACGATCACCACCGGCTTCCGCTGCACATAGCAGAGATGCTGCAACCGCCGCACCTCGGCCTGCAGCTTGGGCAGCCGCGTCTTGTATTCCTCGATCGGCACGGCCAGCGTCAAGTCCACCCGATCCAGCGGGCTCGTTCTGCGCGAGGAGGGTTGATGCTCCCGGGCCGGCTCCGACTGGGCCGAAGCCAGCGCCTGCTCGAAGGCGGCCACCAGCGCCTCCGCCACCGTGACGCCCGTAAGCCGCTGATCCGTCGCCGACACGAGCGTCCACGGCGCGTAGGGCGTCGACGTCTCCCGGAGCATATCCTCGACGGCACCGGCATACTCGTCGTAACGCTTGTGTTGGCGGCGTTCGGCCTTGCCCACCTTCCACGAGAAGGCCGGATCCTCGCTCAGCTTCTTGAACCGCTTCCTCTGCTCCTTCTTGCTGATGTGAAGGAAGAACTTGACGATCACCCCGCCGTCATCGGCAAACTGCCGCTCGAACACGCGGATCCGCTCATATGCATCCTGACAGGCCGCCTCGTCGAGGTTGTCGTCGATCCGCTCATCGAGCACCTGGCGATACCAGCTCCGATCGAAGAGGGCGAGGGCGCCCCGTGCCGGCAGTCGTTTCCAGAACCGCCACATCGGCGGGAACATGCGCTCCTCATCCGTAGGCGGGCTGATCGTGTGCACTTTGTAGCCGCGCGGATCCAGCGGCTGAAGCAACCGGCTCAATGCCGAGCCCTTGCCGGCCGCGTCCCACCCCTCGAACACTACCATCACCGGGATCCCGGCCGTCCGGAGGTCGCGCTGGAGCTGCGCCAGTTGGAGGTCGAGCTTGTCGAGGGTTTCCTTGTACTCGGACTTGTCCAGACGGGCATGGAGATCGACAGTTTCCAGCATGACACACCCTCCCCTGTCTTGCCCGCAGTATAGGAGGAACCCGCCGGATTCACAAGGGCCAGCCCGTTGCGCCCCGGCGGCCTCCGTGCTAGAATAATGCCGGCGGCGTACATTTCTTCGATCCGTCGGATCCGTCGGATCCGTCGGATCAGACGGATCGGTGGGAGGGGCCATGAGGGCGTCCACCGTCGTCTCCGCCATTGTGTGCGCCGTCATCTTCTGCGCGCTCGGGCAGATGGCGCATGCCGCAGCCGAATCGGCTCCTGAAGCCGACGCCCGGCTCGCCCAACTCGCCAAGTGTTGTGCGGATACCGTGTCCGCCTACTCCGAATCGCCCATGCTGCGGCGCACGCGCGAGTTGAAGGGCCGCCTGCTCGTGGAACTGCCCGCGGCGGACATGGACTGGCTGAACGATGCCGCGCGCCGGTTCGCGCAGAGCGATCCCGTCGACTGGGCCCGGCTCGTGCGATCCATCCAGGTGCTGCGCGCTGCCCAGCCCGATCCAAGAACCGCGGCCCTGGCGGACACGATTCTCGGAATCGAGCGGGGCGCCGTCCTGAGCGAGACGCAGTTCCGGTGCCTGCGCGGGGCCGTCTACCTGCTCGCTTCTGCTTCTCGCCCTCTGTTTCTCGCCGCCCCCCTTGACGTCATCCGCCCACCTGGGTATACTATAACCATGTATTCCGCGAAAGGTAAGTGGGGCCTTCATGCATGCGGCACGGATAGCTAGATTATTGGGGGGCATTCCAATGCACTCTGAAAAGCGAGGCGGCGCCTGGCCTTGGCTTCTTCTCGTCATCACGTTCGCCATCTCGAGCCGATGGGCTTCCTCAAGTGACTATGAGGTGCCGGAAGGCTGCGAGCCCAAACCACTGAGTTGGCTTGACGAGCTCGACAATCGACGTGGGAGTTCCTCCAACAAATGGAATACGTCGCTGACTCTGACACCGATGACTCCCGACGGGAGCGTCATCGAACGGGCCCAGCGGGGGCAGTGGCTTCAGGTTGTTGCCGAGGGCGCGAGCGATTGCGACAACGGCATTTCCACGTCAGCATCGCCGGCGTGCTGGTGGGCCTCCGAAATCTACACCTGCACGATGTGCGCATTCGATAACCGGAACCGTGAGCATGTTTGGACTGTTACCGGGGCGACGGATGTGCAGACCTATGCCTGTGATGACCCGGTGAGGGCCAGCCTTTGGATTCGTGTTGATAGCGAGGACTATGACCAAAGTGGGTCGATTACTGTCACGTGCCGGCGCACTGAGTGCCTCGTGTACAGCCCTGAGGTGAACTGGGGAGGGCTCCTGGATCCCGACCTGAGGGATTATTGGGAGAAGACCATCACGATCCCTGTCGATCCGGCGACGGCCTTGCCGCGCGAGATTGGTGCAAGTGTGTACGTTCCCATCAACGTTGGCGTAGTGGAGGGCTGGTTTGACAGAATGAACCTCGAACTCGTTCACGACGACGACGGTCCGGAGACAGCGGCCAACAGAACGGCAATACAGAATGGCCAAGCCGAGCAACAGGTGGTGCTCGCCTACGCGGGCGGCTTTGGGGACGGGAGCGCGACCAAGCACTATGCTGTTGAGAGTTGCGCTGACGTGGTGGGGTTCCCCAGCGTCATCATGGGTCTCAGCGATGAGACGACGATTCTGAACAACACGATCGGGAAGCAAGTGGCCTTTGTCCTGTACTGGGATCAAGGATATGAGCCGGGGACAATTGGGAGGGCACACGCCAGCTTCTCGCAGAACCGCATGATCGCGGCGACAAAGTACTGGTATCTGTCCAGCTATCTTCCGCTTGGGTCCGACAAGGAGGCGCATTTGTGCCTGCACGAACTGGGACACTGTGCGGGCCTTCGCGACCTCGTCGCACCTCCAGACTCGATCATGTCGCAGATGGGAGGCGCTGCTTCGCCAATATGGCCGGTTCTGCCTTTGGTCTGCGGCTACGTCGGCATCCCTCCGGCGCTTCAGTGGCACAGCCAGTGCGGTGCCTATTCGAGTGAGAACAACAGCAACCCGTGAGGGCGGGTTTCTCGCTGCCCACGGGCGGGCCACTTGGCAGGTCTTGTCAAGAAGTGAGGAGGTATGGATATGATGTCAGCCGAGACTCCGCATACCAGGAAACGGCGAAGCGTGGGGCGCTGTGCGGGGGCATGCGCTTGCGTCTTCGCCTCCATCTGCCTTGCGCTCGGGCAGATGGCGCATGCCGCAGCCGAAT
>JAFGTL010000351.1 GCA_016934125.1 Candidatus Hydrogenedentota bacterium | reverse complement strand
TTCTCGATGTCGAGGTTGGTGGCGGCGATGGTGCGGACGTCGACGCGTCGGGAGGTGGACGAGCCGACGGGCCGGATCTCGCCGTTCTGGAGGACGCGGAGGAGTTTGGCCTGGGTGGCCGGGGCCATGTCGCCCACCTCGTCGAGGAAGACGGTGCCGCCGCTGGCTTCCTCGAAGAGGCCGCGCTTGTCCGAGTCGGCGCCGGTGAACGAGCCCTTGATGTGGCCGAACATTTCGCTCTCGAGAAGCTGTTCGGGAAGTGCGGCGCAGTTAATGGCGATGAAGGGCATCTCGCTGCGCGCGCTGAGCCGGTGGATCGTGCCGGCGAGCACCTCTTTGCCGGTGCCGCTTTCGCCGAGGAGGAGCACCGTGCTGTCCGTGGGCGCCACCTTCATGACGACTTCGATCACGCGCTTCATGGCCGGCGTGCGGCCGACGAGGTTTTCGAACGCGTTCTGCTCGTACTCGTCGATGGCGGCCTGGGCCTGGAGTCCTCGAATGGCCTTGGCAACCACGAGAGCGAGATCGGCGGGCTGCACGCCTTTCGGCAGATAGAAGAAGGCGCCCTGGCGGATGCCGTCGATGGCGCGTTCGAGTCGCGTGATCTCGAACAGGAGGATGAGGCGGGCGGCTGGGCTGCGCTGCCGCGCAAACGACACGAGATCCACGTCGCCCTCCGTGCTCAAGTCGAGATCGAGCACGACGACATCGAAATGCTTCCGGCCCACGAGCCGGAGCACGGACTTGGCGTCGTGGCAGCGCTCGATGTCGTAGCCTTCGGGCTCCATGTAGCGCTGCAGTGAGACGGCGTAGGGGGCGTCGGGCGTGGCGATGAGTACCTGGACGGCGCGGTCGCGAACGTTCTGCATTGAAACACTCCAAATCAGCCTTGGTTGATTGTACCAAAACGAATCGATATTGGCCAGCCTTCGGTTGGTGCGCGTTTAACCCTTTTATTAGCAGGTGGTTGGGGCGATGCGGTCGGATGGGCGGTGCTCTGCGCGAGGGTATTTGTCCAGGATCCGGTTCACGCGTCGAGTCCGAGGAGGGGGAGCAGTTCGGCGAGGCGGGTGATGCGGGGCGTGGCGGGGTTGGGCGTGCCTGCGCGGGGCAGATCTTGGACGGGGTCGGGGCCGCTGATGAGTACGGCCTGGAGCCCTGCCCTTTGTGCGCCGGCGATGTCGACCTCGGGCTGATCGCCGACATAGATGGCGCGCTCGGGGGCGGCGTGCGCGAGGGCGAGGGCGTGCTCGAAGATACCGGGATTGGGCTTGTGGACACCCACCTCGCCGGAGACGACGATGAAGTCGACGAGGGGTTCGAGGCCGTGGCGGGCGAGCTTGGCGCGTTGGGGCTGGGTGAATCCGTTGGTGATGATGCCGAGGGGGATTCGGTGGGCGCGGAGCCGGGTGAGCACGGGGAGGGTGTCTTCGAGGAGGACGGTGGACGCGACGAGCAGGTTCTCGGCGTATTCGAGCATGGGAGCGGCGAGGCGTTCATCGCCGTTGAGGGCGCGCAGCGTGTTGATGTGGGCGTAGATGCGGGCGTGTTCGGCGGGGAGGGCGCCGTCGATCATCATGAACCAGGTGTCGAGGGCCTTGTGCCAGAACAGCTCCCAGTACTGGGTGCGGGTGGTCGGGGCGAGGTGAGAGGCGAAGGCGTCGAAGGTTTCGAGGGAGAGTTGCTCGAAGCTCTTGGTGGTTTTGATCAGGGTTTCGTCGAGGTCGAAGAAGACCGCGGAGATCTCGGGGTGCGTCATTCGTCTTCCTTGGGGTCTTGGGCGGCGGTTTCGACGGACTCGGGGGAGGCCTTGGGGAGGGTGAGCGCGTCATCGGTGAGTTGGAAACTGCGGAGGGTGGCGCGGCGGCAGGCGTGCAATGCCCTGCGTTGTTCGGGGGTGATCTCGCCGAGCTCTTCGTCGAGGAGCATCTCGACGTGGCCCAGCACGGCGGACAGAGGGGAGCGGAGTTTCTGGGAGATGGTGGCGAGGAAGCCGGTCTTGAGTTCGTCGACTTGCTTCAACTCACGGTTGAGGCGGGCGAGGTTGACGTTGGCGAGACGGGTGGCCTCCTGCAGTTCCTTCTGTTCGGTGGTGTCGCGGAAGATGGCGACGTAGAACCGTTCCTGGTTGCGGATGAAGGAGCGGACGGTGAATTCGACGATACGCTCCTCGCCGTCGGTGGTGATGACGACTTCCTGGCCTTCGGCCGCGCCGCGGGCGCGGAGCGCGGCCATTTTCTGCGGGCGCGTGCCGTCGTCGAAGAGGAAGGCCCGGAGCCGGCGGCCGAGGAGCTCTTGGCGGGGCGTGCCGAAGAGTTCGGCGGCGCGGTCGTTGGCCTCGCTGATGAATTCGTTGTCGTCGTAGACGAGAATGGGATCGGCGGCGCTGTTGAGGATGGTGCGCAAGGTGGCCTCGGAGGCGGCGAGTGCCCTGGCTTGGCCGCTGAGTTCATCCTGGGTTCTGCTGAGGCGGTCGCTGAGGCTGCCGACGAGCCAGCCGCACAGGAGGATGGAGAGGAGCTTGACGACGATGATGCCGGCGGGGATCTCGATGCCGACTTGGGCGTATTCGATGAGGATGACGGCCGCGTAGGAGAAGGCGAGAAGGAGGGCGACGAGCATGGTTTTGCGGAAGCTGGGCATGTAGGCGCTGTAGCCGATGAGGAGGAGGTGGTACATGATGTAGGCGTCGCTGCTCTCGGCGCCGGTGAATTTGACGACGAAGGAGGTTTCGAGAAAGTAGATGATGAAGTTGAGTCGCCCGAGAAAGAGGTGGTGGCGTCCGCTGAGGAGCACCCAGTGGGCGAAGACGCTGTGCAGGCCGAGCACGATGGTGATCACCACAAGGTCCATGGCGGAGCCTTGGATGTAGTTGAGGAGGAAGAGAAAGACGACGACGAGGTAGGTCAGGTAGCGCATGGCGAGGGCCATGCGTTCGACGTCGAGGCACAAGGACACGTGTTGATCGTTCTGGGCGTTCATGGTTCCTTTACCGTCGCTTCGTAAACGCGCCGGCGCGGCACGTGGAGCGTGTCGGCGACGCGGCGGATGGCGTCGCGGCTGGAGAGGCCATCGCGTTGCATGACGCGGTGCACCTGTTCGCGCAGGTCGGCTGCGCTCCAGTTTTCGGCATCGGGGGGCGACTCGGGCACATGGACGACGAGGACGCATTCGCCTTTGACGCCGCGCGCGGCGAGCTGTTCGGCAAGGGCCTGGGGCGTGCCGCGTAGGGTTTCCTCGAACTGTTTCGTCAACTCGCGAACGACACAGGCTTCTGCGCCCGCGAGGTGCTCGCCCAGGCGTTGGAGCGTCGCGACGAGGCGGCGGGGGCTCTCGAAGAACACGTGGGTGCCCGCGATGGCGCGGATGAGTTCGAGGAGGCGGGCGGCGGCGGACTGTTTGCGCGGGAAGAAGCCGTGGAAGGTGACGCGGTCGTTCGGGAGGCCGCTGATGGACACGGCCGCGATGGCCGCGGACGGCCCGGGCACGGCCACCACCTCGATGCCGTGTTCGTGGGCCGCGCGGACGATCCGGTAGCCGGGGTCGGAGACGCAGGGGGTTCCCGCGTCGCTGATGAGGGCGATGTCCTTGCCTTGGTTGAGTTCGTCGATCAGCACCTGGGCACGGGCGGCCTCGTTGTGGTCGTGATAGCTGACAAGGGGGGCGGTGATATCGAACCGGCGAAGGAGGCGTTTCGAGTGCCGGGTGTCCTCGGCCGCGATAAGGTCAACCGTGCCCAGCACGCGGAGTGCGCGCCGGGTGATGTCTTCGAGATTCCCGATGGGGGTCGCGACTACGAACAGGCGTCCTGCGTCCATGTCTACCCCCTTGCGTTTGTCGGGCCCGGCCCCATTCTTGCAGAGCAGCGGGTGGCCTTCAAGTCGCCTTGTGCGCGCCGGCATGATACTCCTGGAGCGAGCGGACGGCGGTCTTGCCCGAGTTCATGGCGCGGATCCCGAGCACGGCGGCCTTGGCGGCGGCCAGGGTGGTCATCGTGGGGAGGCCCCGTTCG
>JAFGTL010000350.1 GCA_016934125.1 Candidatus Hydrogenedentota bacterium | reverse complement strand
GTTCCTCGTCACCGACTTCGGCGCCGGCCCCGGACTCGACGACAACACGGAGGCCTTTGCACGCGCTCTCGAGGCCGGCCGCGCCAAGGGCGGCGGCACCGTGTATGTGCCGGCCGGGCTGTATCGCTTCGGCGGGCAGTTCGTGGTGCCCTCCGGCGTCGAACTGCGCGGCTGCTTTGACGTGCCCCATCACACCGTCTCCGCCGGTTCCGTCCTCATGCCCACGGCCGGACGCGGCGATGCCGACGGCACCCCCTTCAT
This sequence comes from Candidatus Hydrogenedentota bacterium, assembly GCA_016934125.1. Classification (GTDB taxonomy): domain Bacteria; phylum Hydrogenedentota; class Hydrogenedentia; order Hydrogenedentales; family SLHB01; genus JAFGTL01. Next base: position 3,728 of record JAFGTL010000350.1, on the reverse strand, counting down.
CCGCCTCGAACCCGCTTCCGGACTGCGCGGAGTCACCCTGTGGTATCCCGAGCAGAATCTCTGCGACATCGCCCCGTATCCGTGGGCCGTTCAGGCCCTTGGCCCCCGGTGTTGGCTCATCGATGTGACACTCGGCAACGCCTACCAGGGCGTCGATCTCTGGACGCACCCGAGCGACGGCCACGTCGTCCGCTACCTCGCAGGGGCCGTGCTCCGCAAAGGCCTGTTCGTCAGCAAATCGAGCGGCCCCGGCTGGGTTGAGGACGTCCAGTTCAACCCCCACTACGGCCTCCGGCTTCCAGCTGCCCTGCCCCGGCCCCAATACGATCACGAGCCCTTCAAGGAGATCATCGATCAGCAGCGCGGCCGGCTCGACGGCCTCGTGTTCGGCCGCTGCGAACAGGAGCACCTCACCCGCAACTTCCTCTACGCCGCCTACGACGGCATCGCCTTCCGCGACGATGAAGGGGGCGCCAACGCACGCATCATCATGCACGGCACCGACACCGGCAGCCGAGCCGCCGTCATCGAGTCGGCCGGCGGGGAGGGCCTCGAATTCATCAACGCCCAGCTTGTCCCCCTCGGCGACTATGAAGTCGGCGGGATCGTCGTCGAGGATGCCTTCGAAGGCCACGCCGCCTTCTTCAACACCCAGATGTGGGCCGGCAACACGAGCGCCATCATTGCCGGCCGTGGCCAACTCCTCCTCCAGCAAATGAACACCATCTCCGGCCCGATCATCGTCAAAAGCGGCCACACCTATCTCGAATGCCTCCATTTCGCCCGGGATCTCAACCCCCATCTGCGGATCGAGTCCGGCTGCATCGGCGGGCGTCTCTTCGGCAACCTGTATGCGAACGGGGCCTTCGCGTTCGCCGCGGACGTGCCGGCGAACCGCTGCGCCGCCCTCGCCAACAGCGCCTGGCACCGGTTGCCCGCCCCGGCCGGACAGGTGGAACTCACAACCGGCTGGGAGGAAAGCGAACCGGCCGGACTTGCCAGCACCATCGCCGAACACGGCGGCGGCCTCCGCAACTGCCGCGACGTGTCCTGTGCGCCCGTCGAGATTCCCGACGCCCACTCGGGGCGCCGCGCGCTGCGCGTCGCGGGCCACGCCGACGATCCCAACGGCTCCTACGTCTACTTCAACGTGTTCGATCAGCCGCTTCAGATCCATCCCGACACGGAGTTGAGCTACTGGTTCCGCCCGATGAACGAACGCGCCCGGAACGTGTCCGTCGATGTCCTCTTCGCTGATGGCAAGCCCATGCGCGACTCCGGCGTGCACACCACGGAGAACCTCGGCACCCATCCCGGCGTTCCCAAAGGCACCGTCGGCGAATGGCGTCGGATCGCCGTCCGCCTCGGCCCCGGGCAGGCCGGCCGGGCCGTCGTCATGATCATGTTCGCCTACGACAGCCGGGGCGGCGGCGGGCCCTTTGAGGCCTTCATTGACGACTTCGCGTTTGAGCCCCGGGGAGGGGCCGGCGCTTACCAGGTGGCTGCGACGCCCCGCGGCGGCCCGGCCCCGCGCGGCACCCGGGTGACGCTGTCGGCGCCTGAAGGCGTGGGCATCCGGTATACGCTCGACGGAACCGATCCGACGGCCCAGTCGAGCCGCTATGATGGGCCCGTCGCGCTGGATACCCCGGGCCTCTGCGAAGTGCGCTACGCGGCGGAGTCCGCCGAGGGCCGCGTGAGCGGTATCGTATTCGGCGAGTTGTACGACGTGCAGTAGGCCGGGCCGACGCTCAGATGAGCTTGTCCTTGCCGAACAGGGCGAGCACGCGCCGGCCGTAAGGCACGAAGCGGACGAGTTGATCCTTGTCCTGGAGCGTCAGCCCGGGCAGGAACCAGGCCGCCGGCGCGAACAGGGCCGTGTAGACGACGCCCATGCAGCACACGCCGATGACGATCGTCCACCGCGACGGCTCCTCGCTGAACGGCGTCAGGCTCCAACCCCAGCGGATGATCCCGGCCACGGCGAACGATGCCGCAATCGGGAGGAAGGCCGACGTCAACGGACACAGCAACGGCGTCTTGAAGTGGCGGTTGGCCAGGATCAGGAACACGAACGAGGCGCACGCGATCGCCACCGGGAACGCCAGCACAATCAGTTCCGGCCGCTGCATCGCCTTCCCAATCGCAAACACCGTCGCGAACAGAATGAGCGTGGTGATGTGAAAGCACGTCTCCAGGAGCGGCTTGCACGCGCCGCGCAACATGCTCGAGCCCGGCCCCGTGCAGGTGTGGATGATGGCCGCCAGGCTGAGGAACATCAGCGTCTGCGATCCGGCCGAGCTGTACTCGAGCGGCCCCACGTACCCCAGAAACACGAGGTCGCTGTTCACGGCCGTGAACGCGAAGATGTACGAAGTCGCCACGGCCGTCAGCCGGAGCGCCGACGCGAACACCCGCAACGTCTTCTCTTCCTCCTCGCGGCTGTGCAGATCCGCGCTCGCCGCGATCAACGGCCCGAAACCCTGCACCGGCACGGCCTGCAAGCGATCTACCAGCGCCCTCGACACGACGTACGCCGTCGTGAATGCCAGCGCCTCATACCGCAGGAGAACCAGCGTGTCGAAGCTGTTTACGAGCAGCGCCAGCATGCCCAGCACCTGCATGCGCCCCCCGAGCGAGAAGAGCGGGCCCAGTACCTCCCGGCTCGGCCGCAACGGGTTGATGTGCACCGCTGGCAAATACCGCCGCAGGAAAAACGGCATCACGAACAGCGGGCCCACCACCGAAATCCCGTAGACGACCACCACCGTGCGGATCCCGAATCCGCTGTACAGCAGCGCGACCACCAAAGCGAATTCCATTAGCGAGAAGATCAACCGGCAGTTGTTCACGACATCGATCCGCTGGATCCCCGTCAGCGCCGCCCGGTAGCCACCGAGCACGACGTTCACCATCGCAACGATTGCGATAAACCCCAGCACGAACCGCGCCGACAGGTAATACTGCGGCTCCACATGGAAGAAGCCGGTGATGGGATCGAGAAACAGGAACACCACCGCGATCGTCACGACGCCGATCGCCGCACAAAGCGCCATCCCCGTGCTCAGGAGTCGGCTCAATCGCTCGTAGTCGTTCTTCGCGTGGCACTCCGCGGTGTATTTCACGTAGGCCGTCGTGATCCCGAAGTTGTAGATCGAGAAATACGCGAAGAAGATGAAAGCCACGCGCACCAGCGTGTAGCCCTCCTGGATGCACGCGATCACGATGGGAACCTGCAGGAACTTCAGGCCCTGCGTGATGCCGAACAGCAGGATCGACGAGCGCGTGTTCCGCCGGAGGTGCTGCCCCGTCGTCGGGCCGGCGTTGGTCGCCTCGGGCGCGCCCATCAGCGATGCCCTCGCGCTGCGGCACGCCGATCCCGGCCAGACAGGCCCGACGTCACCGAGGCCGTGCTGGCCGTGCCCGTGTCCCGTATCGGCCGCACGCCCACTGGACGCACCCGCCGCTGTTCCGCCCGGAAGACAGTGTCCATGGCCAACAGGCTCGTCGCGGTGAGAATGATGTGCAGGTCGAGTGCCGCGTCGATCACCGAGATGGCGATGCAGATCGGCGTCACCACGGCTATCCCGAGCGCAACACGGCCGAATCCCGTGCCCCGCATGCGGCGCGCGAGCCGCTCGCCGATGTACGTCACCCACAACCACCACCCGAAGTTCAGCCCCGCGCCGATCAGCCCGAACCGAAGCGAGCGCACCAGAAACGTCGAG
>JAFGTL010000349.1 GCA_016934125.1 Candidatus Hydrogenedentota bacterium | reverse complement strand
ATGACATGAACGGTGTACGTTCTCATGTGTTGGTGTGTGCAGGCGCGGGCTGCGTCGCCTCGGGGGCCCTCGAGGTGAGCGCGGCGATCCGTGCGAGCCTGGAGCGATTCAATCTTTCGGACGAGGTGCGGATCGTCGAGACGGGCTGCCTGGGGCCGTGCGCGGCGGGGCCGGTGGCGGTGATCTATCCGAAGGGCGTGTTCTATCAGCACCTGACGCCGGAAGACGCCCCGGAGATCGTCGAGGAGCACCTGCTGAAGGGGCGCATTGTCGAACGCCTGAGCTACAAGTCCGTGGGGGCCGATCAGGTGATCCCGGCGCTTCAGGAGATCGGGTTCTTCCAGCAGCAGCAGAAGATTGTGCTGCGGAATTGCGGCAGCATCGATCCGACGCGGATCGAGGAATACATCGCCAACGATGGATACCAGGCGTTGGCCAAGGTGCTCACGGAGATGGAGCCCGATCGGGTGGTCGAGGAGGTGAAGAACTCGGGGCTGCGCGGCCGCGGCGGGGCCGGGTTCCTGACGGGCCTGAAATGGGGCTTCACCCGGAAAGCGCCGGGCGACAAGAAATACGTGCTCTGCAACGCGGACGAGGGCGATCCGGGCGCGTTCATGGATCGGAGCGTGCTCGAGGGCGATCCGCACAGCGTAATCGAGGCGATGGCCATCGCCGCATACGCGGTGGGGTCGGATCAGGGCTATATCTACGTGCGGGCGGAGTATCCGCTCGCGGTGGCGCGGCTCGAAAACGCACTGACGCAGGCGCGCGAGTACGGGTTGCTCGGCCAAGACATCATGGGAACGGGATTCAGCTTCGATCTCGAGATCCGGATGGGCTCGGGCGCGTTTGTGTGCGGTGAGGAGACGGCCCTGATGCGCTCGATCGAAGGGAAGCGGGGCGAGCCGCGGCCGCGGCCGCCGTTCCCGGCGATCAAGGGACTCTGGGAGAAGCCGAGCCTGCTGAACAACGTCGAGACCTACGCGAACATCCCGGTGATCATCCTGAAGGGCGCGGAGTGGTTCGCGTCGATCGGCACCGAGAAGAGCAAGGGTACGAAGGTATTCGCGCTGGCGGGCGCGGTGAACAACACGGGGCTCGTCGAGGTGCCCGTGGGCACGCCGCTCGGCGAGATCATCTACGACATCGGCGGCGGCATCCCGAACGGGAAGAGCTTCAAGGCGGCGCAGATCGGCGGGCCGTCGGGCGGGTGCATTCCGAAGCAGCACCTGAACGTGCCGGTGGACTACGAGTCCTTGAACGAACTGGGCGCGATCATGGGATCGGGCGGCCTGATCGTGATGGACGAGGACACGTGCATGGTGGATATGGCGCGGTTCTTCCTGGACTTCGTGCAAGACGAATCGTGCGGCAAGTGCACGCCGTGCCGCGTCGGCACGAAGCGCATGCTCGAGATCGTGACGCGCATCTGCCAGGGCAAGGGCGAGGAAGGCGACGTCGAGAAGCTCATTACCCTCGGCGAGCAGATCCGGGACGCGTCGCTGTGCGGGCTGGGCCAGACGGCGCCGAACCCGGTGTTGTCGGCCATCCGCCATTTCCGCGAGGAGTTCGACGCGCACATCCGCGAGAAGCGGTGCCCGGCGGGCGTATGTCCGGATTTGGTACGGGCGCCGTGCATCAGCGCGTGCCCGTGCCATGTCAACGTGCCGGGCTTCGTATCGCTGGTGGGCGAGAAGCGGTATGCGGAGGCCTTGCGCCTGCATCGGAACCGCAACCCGTTCGCGTCGGTGTGTGCGCGCGTGTGTTTCCACACCTGCGAGGACAAGTGCCGGCGTTCGGGCCTGGACGCCTCGGTGTCGGTGCGGGGCCTGAAGCGGTTCATGGTGGAGCAGGAAGTGACCATCCAGTTGCCGGAAGTCCAGGACAATCCGGAGAACGCGGAACGGAAGGTGGCCATCGTGGGCGCAGGCCCGGCGGGCCTTTCGTGCGCGTACTTCCTGGCACGGCTCGGCTACCGCCCCAAGGTGTTCGAGGCGGAGCCTCGGCCGGGCGGCATGCTGGTGCAGACGATTCCCGCGTACCGCCTGCCCCGGGAGGAACTGGCACGCGAGGTGCGCATGATCGAGCGCCTCGGCGTGGACATCGAGACGGGCGCGCGTCTGGGCCGGGATTTCACATTGAAGTCGCTGCGCGAGGCCGGCTACGAGGCGGTCTTCGTCGCCGTCGGCGCGCCGCGCGGCTCGCAGTTGGGCATTCCGAATGAAGACGTGGCCGGCGTGACGGACGCCATCGACTTCCTGCGCGAGTACAACCTGCGGGGTTCCGTGCCGGTTGGGAAGAAGGTGGTTATCATCGGCGGCGGAAACGCGGCCGTGGACGCGGCGCGTTCGGCGGTGCGTCTTGGGGCCGAATCGGTGACGATCCTCTACCGGCGGACGCGGGGCGAGATGCCGGCGTACAAGGAAGAGGTGGAAGAGGCGGAACACGAGGGTGTCCGGTTGAAGATGCTCGTGGCGCCGCAAGAGATCGTGGCCGAGAACGGCAAGGTCGTGGGCGTCCGGTGCACGAACATGTTCCTGGGCGAATTCGATCGGAGCGGCCGGCGGCGTCCGGTGGCGAAGTCGGATGACAGCTTCATCGAGGAGGCGGATCAGGTGATCGCGGCCATCGGGCAGAAGCTCGACACGAAGGAAGTGCTGGACGGCGTCGATGTCGAGTTGAATGCCTGGAAGTTCCTGAAAGCGGATCCGCTGACGGGCCAAACCTCGGTGGACT
>JAFGTL010000348.1 GCA_016934125.1 Candidatus Hydrogenedentota bacterium | reverse complement strand
TGCAGCGGCATCGTCACGGTGCAGCCCCGGACGTGGCCGGACACGACGGACACGGCCCCGAACTCGCCCAGGGCGCGCGCCGTGCACAGGATGATGCCGTACAGCAGCCCCCATCGGATGTTGGGCAGCGTGATGCGGAAGAACGTCTGCCATGCGTTCGCGCCCAGGGCCAGGGCCGCCTCCTCGTCATCCGTGCCTTGGGCCTGCATGAGGGGGATCAACTCGCGCGCCACAAACGGCGACGTGACGAACATCGTGGCGATGATGATACCGGGCACGGCGAAGATGATGGAGATTCCGTGGGCGTTCAGCCACGGGCCGAACACGCCCTGGGCACCGAACAGCAGCACGAACACGACGCCCGAGATCACCGGGGATACCGTGAAGGGGAGGTCGATGAGCGTCACGAGCACGTTCTTGCCGGGGAAGTTGAACTTGGCGACGGCCCACGCCGCACACACGCCGAACGCGATATTCAGCGGCACCGCCACCGCTACGGTGAGCAGCGTGAGCCGCACCGCCGCCAAGGCGTCCGGATCGCGGACGGCCGCGCAGTACACGGACACGCCGTCCTGGAGGGCATTGACGAACACCGCCACCAGCGGCACGAACAAGAACAGCCCCAGGAACAACAGGGCCGCTGTGATCAACGCCCACCGGATAAGGGCCGACTCGTTCGTGGCCACCACGGGCACGGCCACACCGGCGTCGTCGAATGGGCCCGTTTCCGTAGTCATCCGGTTTCGTGCCTCCCTATGCCGCGGCGTTCTGATGGTGCCGGCGGCTCCACCACTGAAGCAGGTTGATTCCAAACAGCAGTACAAACGAGATCGTCAGCATGCTGGCCGCCAAGGCCGTCGCACCGGGGTAGTCGTACTCCTCGAGCTTCGTCATGATCAGCAACGGCGCGATCTCGGTGTCCATGGGCACATTCCCTGCGATGAACACCACCGAGCCGTACTCGCCCAAGGCCCGCGCCAAGGCCAGCGCAAAACCCGTCAGACACGCCGGCAACAGGGCCGGGAACAGCACCCTCCGGAACGTCTGCCATCGCGACGCGCCGAGGCTGGCGGCGGCCTCCTCGACGTCGGCGTCGAGATCGCGTAGTACGGGCTGAAGCGTGCGTACGACGAAGGGCAGGCCGATGAACGTCAGGGCCACTGCTACGCCGATGGGCGTGTACGCCACGCGAACGCCGGCCGCCGCCAGACGGCCGCCGATCCAGCCCGTCTCCGAGTACACCGCCGTGAGCGAGATGCCCGCCACGGCCGTGGGCAGCGCAAAGGGCAGATCGACGACGGCGTCGATGAACGCCTTGCCCGGGAAGCAGTAGCGCACGAGCACCCACGCCACCAGGAAGCCGCACACCGTGTTGACGCCTGCCGCGGCAAACGACGCGCCGAAACTGAGTTTGTAGGCCGCCAACGCCCGCGGCGAGGTGACGGTGCCCCAGAGATCCTCCCACCCCAAAGCCGACGCCTTGACGTAAAGCGTCGACAGGGGAATCAGCACGAGGAGGCTCAGATAGGTGAGCGTGAAGCCCATGGTCAACCCGAACCCCGGGATGATGTTGCTGCGGCGCCTGGAACCAAACATAACCGGCCTGCACCTTTCCTACTTGGCGGGAACGTAGATCTGATCGAAGGTGCCGCCGTCGGAGAAATGCTTGGCCTGCGCCTCATCCCATCCGCCGAAGTACTCGTCGATGGTGAACATGTCGACTTCGGGATACTGGGCGGCGAACTTCTCGAGCACGGCCGCGTTCGACGGGCGGTAGTAGTGCTTCGCACAAATCTCCTGCCCCGGTTCCGTGTAGAGGAACTCGAGATAGGCCTGCGCCACCTCGCGGGTGCCGTGCTTGTCCACGTTCTTGTCAATCAAGGCGACGGGCGGTTCGGCCCGGATGCTGACGGACGGCACTACGATGTCGAACTTGTCTTCGCCGAGCTTGTTGACGGCGAGCAGGGCCTCATTCTCCCAGGTGATCAACACATCGCCTATGCCGCGCATGAAGGTAGTCGTCGAGCCGCGCGCGCCGGTATCGAGAACCTTCACATTGCGATACAACTGCGCGACGAACTCCTTGGCCTTGGCCTCGTCGTCGTTCCACCGCCGGAGCGCGTAGCCCCAGGCCGCCAGGTAGTTCCACCGGGCTCCGCCCGAGGTCTTGGGATTCGGCGTGATCACCGCGACACCGGGGCGCACCAAGTCGTCCCAGTCGCGGATGCCCTTGGGGTTGCCCTTGCGCACCAGAAACACCATGGTCGAGGTGTAGGGGCAACTGTTGTTCGGCAGGCGCGATTGCCAGTCCTCCGGGATCAGGCCCGCGTTCCGGCCGATAGCCGAGATGTCGTAGGCCAGCGCCAACGTCACCACGTCCGCCTCGAGTCCATTGATCACGGCACGCGCCTGCTTGCCCGCGCCGCCGTGCGACTGCCGGACAGTCACGGCGCCCCCCGTCTTGCCTTTCCAGTACGCCTGGAACGCCTCGTTGAACTCCTGGTATAGCTCACGCGTCGGATCGTAGGACACGTTCAGCATTTCGACTGAATCTGCGGCAACCGCTGGCCCGGCCCAGCCCAGAACCGCCCACGCCAGAACCGTCACAAGTACTACTCGAAGCGACCTCGTGGCAACCATCGTCATCTGCCTCCTTCTGAGAACACAGGACTCTCTCTCGAAACGAGACAGCAATCACTGTGCCCGCGTCGTTCTTGGCATGTTAAGGTATTCACTTGAAAGCAGTTACGAGTTGTCCCCCAGGCCGGCGGCGGAAATATCGCAAATATAATGGAAAATAAGCGTTATATTTGCTATTCTAGTCATCAAATCTGGTAGATGCTCCATGGAGAAGTTCAGAGAAATCCTGCTCGATGTGTGGCGCGAGGCGTGCCGCCACATCGATATCGCCGAGTCCACCGAGACCATCGCCGGCTTGCTCACCCGGCGCATGCCGGTGGCCCAGCTCCTCATCCGCCGCGTCGACGAGGAACGCCATTGCGTCGAAACCGTCGCCGCAGGGTTCCCGGCCGTGGGCCGCCATACGGTGGAAGCCCGCACGTCGTGTTCAGAACAACAGATTGACGCGGTGGTGGCGTGGTGCCGCGAGGGCAGCGCGCTTCTGCGCCGGACGGGATCTTGCGAGGGCGCTGTCCTTGAGGCCGTCGTGCCGGACGGGCTGGACGGCGACGTGATGGCGGGGCCGCTGCGGAAACCGGACGGGTGTCTGGGCGTGCTGGTGCTGATATGCGAGCCGGGCCGGGCCTTCGAGGGGCCTCACGAGGCGATGATGGCGATCTTGCTCGAACCGTTCGCGGTGGCACTCGAGAACGATCAGCGGCTGCGCGAGATCGCGTCGTTGCGCGAGGCGGCCGAGGCGGATCGGCGGTCGTTGTTGACGCGACTGGGCCGGAAAACCTTGGACGACACGATCATCGGCGACAGTTCGGGGCTGCGGTCGGTGATGCAGCGGGTGGAGCTGGTGGCGCGGTCGGACGTGCCCGTGTTGTTCGTGGGTGAGACGGGAACGGGGAAGGAACTGATGGCGCGCGCGATCCACCGGCGCTCGGCCCGGGCGGCCGGGCCCGTGATCCGGGTGAACTGCGGGGCCATTCCGCCCGAACTGATCGACTCGCATCTGTTCGGCCACGAGCGCGGCGCGTTCACCGGGGCGGTCGAGAAGCGGGAAGGGTGGTTCGAGCGGGCCAACGGCGGCACCCTGTTCCTGGACGAGATCGGCGAACTGCCCCTGGCCGCCCAGGTGCGCCTGCTCCGCATCCTGCAGGACGGGTGGTTCGAGCGGATCGGTGGGCATCATCCCGTCAACGTGGACGTCCGCCTCGTCGCCGCCACCCATCGCGACTTGGCCGTCATGGTGTCCGAGGGGACGTTCCGCGAAGACCTCTGGTATCGGATCGCCGTGTTCCCGATTCTGCTCCCCCCCCTGCGGGATCGGCGCCAGGACATCCCCGTTCTCGCGCGCCACTTCGCAGGACGCGCCGCCACCCGGTTCGGGTTGCCGCCCCTGATGCCGGCCGAGGAGGACATCGCCCTGCTCCTGTCCTA
>JAFGTL010000022.1 GCA_016934125.1 Candidatus Hydrogenedentota bacterium | reverse complement strand
TCGAACTCACCCAAGCCGATTCCGGCACCCCCGAAGCGCGCATCACCTACGCCGCCTTCCCGGGCGAATCCGTGCGGCTCCTCGGCGGGCAGGTGGTGCCTTCCTTCACGGCAGTCTCCGAACCCGCCGTACTCGAGCGCCTGGCCGAGCCGGCCCGGGGCCAAGTGCTCCAGGCCGACCTCAAGGCTCTCGGCATCACCGATTTCGGCTCGCCGGCTGGCGGCGGCATGGAGCTGTTCTTCCAGGACAAGCCCATGCACGTGTCGCGCTGGCCCAACGAAGGCTTCGTCCGCATCACGGACGTCGTCGAGAAGGACGGCCACCAGATCCACGGCCACCCGGGCAGCAAGGTGGGCAAGTTCTACTACGACGGCGATCGGCCCACCCAATGGGCCGCCGAGAACGAGCCCTGGGTTCACGGCTACTGGTTCTGGGACTGGAGCGATCAGCGGCAGAAGATCAAGTCCATCGACACCCAACAGCGCATCATCGAAGTTGAACCGCCCTACCATACCTACGGATACCGCAAAGGCCAGTGGTTCTATGCCTTCAACCTCCTCGCCGAAATCGACGCGCCCGGCGAGTGGTACGTGGATCGCGAGTCGGGCCTGCTCTACTTCTGGCCACCGGCCCCCATCGAAAGCGGCCAGGCCATGGTCTCGGGGCTTCCCACCATAATGACGATCACCGACGCCTCCTGCGTCACCGTGCGCGGCATGCTCATGGAGGCCGTTCGCGGCCGCGCGATCACCGTCTCCGGCGGCGCCCTCAACCGCATCGTCGGCTGCACCATCCGGAACATCGGCGGCAGCGCCATCAGCGTGTCCGGGGGCACCAACCACGGCGTCATCGGCTGCGATATCTACGACACCGGAGCGGGGGGGATCTCCCTGAGCGGTGGCGATCGCAAAACGCTCGCACCCGCCATGCATTTCGCGGAAAACAACCACATCCACCACTACGCCCGCTGGCGTCGGATGTATCAGACCGCCGTTCATCTCTCCGGAGTCGGCAACCGCGCCGCCCACAATCTCATCCACAACGCCCCCCACATGGCCATCGGATTCGGCGGGAATGACCACGTCATCGAGTTCAACGAGATCCACAGCGTCTGCTACGAATCCAACGATGCCGGCGCCATGTATACCGGGCGGGACTGGACGATGCGCGGCCATGTCATCCGCTACAACTACCTCCACGACATCAGCGGGTTCGAAGGCCGCGGCTGCGTCGGCGTCTACCTCGACGACATGTTCTCGTCCGCCGACATCTACGGCAACCTGTTCTACCGGGTGACGCGCGCCGCCTTCATCGGCGGCGGCCGCGACTGCACCGTCGAAAACAACATTTTCGTCGACTGCGCGCCCGCCCTGCACGTCGATGCGCGCGCCCTGGGCTGGGCCCATGGCCACGCCGACGGCTGGATCGCCGAGGCGCAGGAGAAGGGCACCCTCTCCGGCATCGGCTACACTCGCCCGCCCTACAGCGAGCGCTACCCGAAGCTTGTCACCATCCTCAGCGGGGAGCCCAAGGCCCCCGAAGGCAACCTGATCGCCCGCAACATCTGTGTCGGCGGCCGCTGGGACGAGGTGGAAGGCAAGGCGAGGCCCTATCTCGCGTTTGAAGACAACCTCGTCGATGAGGATCCCCATTTCGTCGATCCGAACAACCTCGATTTCCGGCTCAAGGAGGATTCACCTGCATTTGCCCTTGGTTTCGAGCCCATTCCCATCGGGCAGATTGGATTGTACGAAGACGACGCGCGCGCGTCCTGGCCTGTTACGCACACCGTGCGCCCCAAGTCCTCCCCGGCGGCGCCCGAGGCGGCCAAGCAGGCTGGCCCGCCCCCAGTGTACAAGGTTGGCAAGGCCGCCGCGCCCCCCGAACTCGACGGGATGATCGCACCCGCCGAGTGGAACGGCGCAGAGCCCGCCAAGGCCCTGGTGATCGAGCAAACCATCAACGGCGACACGACGGCGCCTCGCAGTCTCGCCTGGCTCGCCCACGACGGAACCGATCTCTTCGTGGCCGTCGACAATGCCGTCGATCCCGCCAAGCCGCTGCCCGACACCAACGTCTGGGGCCGGGATGACGCCGTCGAGATCGCCTTGCGCCTGCCCGTGTCCGGCAAGGATGGCCCCATCGTCGTGTTGCGCGGCTACCCCAATGGCCACTTCGAGAGCAGTAGCGAGGCCAGCGCCCCGGACGACGTCGTACGGAAGGCGGGGGAGGCGGCCCAGTTCAAGGCGCACATCGTGTCAGCGGAGCGCTGGACGGCCGAATGGCGTATCCCGCTGGCCGCCCTCGGGATCGATCCCGCGAAACACCCGAAACTCGCGTTCAACGTCACTTGCCGGAAAAGCGCCGGTTCCGCGTGGATCATGTGGCGGGGCACCCACGGCTACAGTTGGGCCGTCGACAGCGCCGGGCTCGTTGAATTCGCCCCGTAACCGCCCTGCACGCCGGCCCCCTCAGGGCTTCGGCTCGGACAAGCGCTGCCCGACGAACCGGAACAGGTTGAAGAACGCGTCATTCTGCCCGAGCGCTTCCGGCGTTCGCATCCAGACATAGAGATTCCGGCCGCCGCGCGGCGCCGAGGCCCGGTGCTCGACGTACGCCGCCGCGTCGCCATAGCTGCGGCCCTGCCCATCGCGCAGTTGCACCAGCGGGCGGTATACATCCCCCTCCGCCGTGAGCGCGCGCGTGGCCGGCCGCCATCGCACGTCCCCTGCTTCGGGAAACGGCCCCGCGGCCGGCATGCCGGGCAGCGCCTCGCGATCGACGTGGAACGTCAGCGCCACGCCTTCCGGCGGCGCCTCCCACCCCTTCACGGCCGCTGCCTCGGGCGCGTCATCGCGCTGGTTCGCGCCGCTGCCTGCGATGGGAAGGCCCAACCGCCGGGCCGCCACCACCGCTTCCTCCGCTTCGTTGTAGTAGAAGGGAAACGGTGCCGACGGAATGGCCACGAGGAATCCGCCCTCGCCGAGGTAGCGCTGGATTGCGCGCTCGATATCGCCCGATTCGTTCACGCTCTGCACGAACCGTTCCCCTCCGGCCTGGAGCACCACGGGCAGGGCCCCCGGGCTGAACACGGCGGGATCGAGCAGATCCTCCCACGTAAGCTCTCGGAGCGGCACGCCCGCGTCCGACAACCAGAACACAACCTCGCCCGAGAAGTCGGGCAACAAGCCCACCGTTGTGTCGCGGAATAGCGCCTGCAGCGCCTCTGCCTGCTCAGGGCTCGCACCCTGCGTTCCGGCCGGCGCCTTCGCCTCACTGAACGGTGTCGACAGGAACTGCGGCGCATACTCGCCCGTCAGCTTGATGTACTTGTCCCCATCTTCCCAACTCGGCTCGATCTCGGAGCCCTCGTGCCACTCATTCCAGGAGGTGATGATCACCCAGTCCGGATCCGCCGCGATCGCCTCCTCCCAGAGCACCCGGTATACCGCCCCGCCCTGGCGCTCGGCATTCAGCCCCGGCTCGCGGATTTTCGTGTCGTCGTAACCCGGGATGATCGTAATGCAACTCACTTTCCCGTGCCGCCGGGCCAGCGACACGGCACTCGCGAACCACTCCGCGCTGGCCGTGCGCAGCGCTTCCGGCGTCTTCCCCTTCACGGCGCCGCAGATGTTGTACGTGTGCACGCCGTCCAGGAGGCGCGCGTTGCCCTCGCTGTAGCCATCCGCGATCAGCAGGAAATCCCCGCTGTACTGCGCCTGCGTCTCCGTGATGATGTCGGCCCATGCACGGGCCGGCACCTGGCCCATCACCCGTCCATACACGAAGATCACCGGCTTGCCGTCCACCTTCAGAAACGCCGGGTGGCTGCCGTAACGCCTGAGTATGTACAAGAGATCGCCTACCGCCTGCTCGATCTGCGCCGTGCCGGAGCCCGGTGCCGCCTCCCAGTACACGGACGCCTTGAACCCCTTGGCCGCAGCCCGCTCGAGCACCGTCGCGAAGGCCCGATCATCGAAGGTGCCCTGCCCCCACCACGTTGCGATGAACCCCGTAATCCCGTGGGTTCTCGCCAAGTCGATGTGCCAGTCGATGATGGCCGGATCGTGCGAGTCGTATGCGCCCTTGGCCGGGTAGTGTGTCGACGTGGCGATGTCGTGTTCCCCGGGCTGCACGTCGGCCCAGTGCCGCCATTTCCCATGCCGTTCCGGGCTCCCGTACCACGTGTAGTAGAACGCAAGCACCTCCCGGGGCACCCGGCTGTATCGCCGTGCCGCACTTGCCCGCACGAATTCGAGCATGCTGGTTCGACCTTCGCCGGAGCGGCGGGCCGTATCCGCCCGCGTCAGTTCCGGCGCGTCGGGCGCCGTTGCCGCCATGCATGCCCCCGCTGAGAGCACAAACACCGCCGTGAACGTCTTCATGAAGTCTCTCCCGGGTTCTACAACGGATTCCTATCGAATATGGAAACACGCCGGCGGACGCTCAGGCCCGAGGCAACTTCCTCGGCTTCGATGGACCACGAACCCAGGGCTGCGTTCAATGCCGGTGTGAACGCCCATACGGCTGTTCCGTCTCCTGCGTACACCGTTTCCTTCAGGTATTCGGGCGTCGAGCCATTCGGAAGCCTTACCGTGATGCGGACGGCGTGCGGCGAGACCGGGCCCACGGCGTCCTGTCCGACAACGACGCGGATGCCGACCTCGACGCGCTCGCCGCGGAGGGCCCTTTCCGGACACGTGAGGGAGACGCCCGCAACCGCATGAGGAAGTGCTGCGTACAAAGACGCTGAGCCTGGGGCAAGGGTCCGGTAAGCCGCGCCAGCGGGGCCGAGGTACTCTTGTGCGCGGATATCATAGACATGGAGCCCCGGCGGAAAGGGCAGACGCACATCCATGGGGCGTTTGTCGTCAACCGCGAAGTCGTTCAGCACGCCGAAGTACCGCGCGCGCCCCTCTCGAAACCGCGTCACCTCAGTGTGGCTCACCGGGTGGCCGTGACGGCTCTCGACGACGAACGGGGCGAACAGATCGGCTTCGTGAATGAGCAGGGCGCGTATCAGCTCCCGCAGATCGCCCTCCTGCCCATGCCGCCGGAGGTCTCCATAGGTGTAGAGATCGGAGTTCAAGTATACGGCCCGTCCTTCCCCAAAGGAGTGGATGAAGAAGGCGGGCGTCCCATCATCCTGACAGCCGTGCGCCCGGGCCCCGGCGGCTGTCAGCGGTTCATGGAACACGTTTTCCACGCGGGCTCCGACACCCTCGGCATAGTCGAACGTAACCGCGGATCGCCCCCGGATCACATCTGCACCGGCGCGGCGCAGGCCGAACACGTCATCCAGGGCTGGCTCCGGCCTCATTCTGCAGTGGAGGTCGCGGAGTCCACAGCGATAATCGGCGATGAGAAGGCCGCCATCCGATACGAACGCCCGAATCCGTTCGACTTCACTGTCCGACAGCGAGACCACAAACGGCAGCATGAGGCACCGGATGCCTTTGCGCTCTAGGGCGCCGGCTTCGATCTCCTGGCGCGCAATGGTCTGCGCCTGGAACCCAAGGTCGCGCAACAGGTAGTGCATGTTGCCTGCTGCGGCGGCGTAGTGGCCTTTCGGCACAATGCTGCCCCAGAGCGCCCGCATCTCCTCGTCATCGCGCCCGACGGATCGGCCCGCCAGATTGTCCGCCATCCAGAAACACTGGCCCGTGCCGAGATTGTTCACATGATTCCCGACGCCACTCTCAATGGTCGACGCATGCCAGTTGTTTTCCGAGTAATGAACTGCGATTGGATCGATTTGCTTCTGGGCGTGGGCCAGGAGGGTGGCGGGGCCCCGTTTGATCGCGTCGGCGGCCCGTGCCATGTCCGCCACGATCGGGGTGGGTTGCAGATCCCACGTCAACGCTCCGTTGGCAGGATGCGGGAACGTCGCATGCCACCACCACGCGCTATTCCATCCGTTGAGACACAGATACCATGTGACGTACGTGCCGCCGTACCGCCGGTCGGCGTGATTCAGCCAGCACCCGGAGACCGCCGCTTCCGGCCGGAATGATTTCACGGCCTCTCCGTTGAATACCTTGGGAAGCCAGCCGAGCACGAGGTATGTGTGATACACATTGATGAGGCCCATTCCGCGCGTCATTTGCCACCAGTCGTACCCGTCGTAACTCGAGTACTGCTCGCAGCCATCCCATCCCACCGGCGCGTTCGGATCAACCTCGTGGATGGCCCGACGCATCCGTTGATGGGCCGCAGCAAAGGACGCGCTCACGAACATGCGGTAGTCACACCATGCCGAAGGATTCTCCAGATCCGGAAGCATGGCCTGCTCGTTCTCGAAACGGATCGTATCCCACTCGCCGAATTCCGTGTTCCACTGCGCATTCAGCGTGGCCAAGTCGGGATACACCGTCTGTAAATAGGCCTGGAAGGCCGCCCAACCCTCCGGTGTATCCGCCAGCCTCCCCTCCGGCGTGAAGGCGTCCACGTAGTTCTCGTCGCCCAGGGTGTAGCCCAGTGCGCCGAATGCACGCACCTCCCTCGCGCATTCCTGTGCTCCGGCCTCCAACTCAGCCAGCCACTCCTCGTTGAGCAGTTTGGACGCCAATTGGACCTTGTGGAACGCCGTCGTATACGGCACCACGCGGAGGTGCGCGTGAGCCGCGGCTCGGGCCGCCGCCGCACTCCGGGGGCAGTTCGAGAACGCATCCGCCATCCCGCGCTCCCGTAGCGCCTCGCACTGCAGCCGGCTTCGCCACGAGGATCGCAACCCCGTGTTCCAGTACAGCACGTGGAAGTCCGTCTGCCGTACGTTCGCGGGCATGAGCACATCGCCCGAGGCAACCGCCTCGGTGCCCCGCTCGGACACAAGCCGCACTTCGAGCCGGTTCAAAACGGAGCGGGAACTGTCCGGCGCCGTGAACGAAAACGACTCCGCATACGGCCGGAGTGGCGTCTCGTCGATCAGGCGCTGCCACGCATCGTACCACCGGGCCGCGACCTTCATCTCCGCCACGGGCCCTTGAGCCGAAACCAGACACCGGACAATGTCTCCCGGCGCCGCAACCGGGTTTTCGATTTGCACCTTCAGTGCTGTGACGGAGCGGGCGACGTCGAATGTGGCCACCTTCCAGTCGAACACCTGTCCGTCCTCGGCGCACAGGCGTGCCTCGGCCTGATACGCGCCTGTCGGGCAGTAGGGCAATGGGAACCGGACCTCGGTGCCGGCCGCGGCCTGCTTCGTGTCCGATACAACTAAGGCGTATGAGGCGCGATTCCGCACCGCTACGGCCAGTTGCGCGCCAGCTATCAGGCCCGTGTCGCCCACCTGCACGGCGACGGCATCCGCCCGCGCACTCACCGATCCGATGAGCACGGCCGAATCCGGCCGCGCCGCATGCCGGATCACCCAGCCGGCCCGCGCGGCCGTCCGCTCGAACTCGGCCTGCAATTCCGAGCGGCTGAGGAGATACCCGAACCGATTGTCATTCGACTCGGAGAAACAGTACACACGGCCCTCGGCGGCCGCGTAACAGCCGATGGGATCTGCCCAGTCGGCGTCCGCGCCGAGCACCAAGCCCGGATTCATCGGTTCGGGCGGCGCGCCGGTGGCGGTCAGATCTGCTGCGAGAGTGTCCGTCATCTCAGAAACGATGAGGCCACGCCCCGATGCCACGCCGTCCGCGATGGCCATCCGGATGTCCTCAGGATACCGGTGCCACTCAGGGACGCCGCACATGACCACCGCTTCCCAATCGGATGTGACGGCGCGCCGCACCTCGTCGAGCACCCGCTCGCGCGATTGCAGCAAGCCGGGCCAGTAGTGCCCGGGAATCCCGATCTCCCGGACATCGCCTGGGCCGGATACCGGCACAACCCGGCCGTCTATGTCGAAGCGCTGCATCAACTCGAAGGTGTCGTGATGCGCGCTGTACGGCGCCAGAAAGACAACCCGCAACGGACCCCCGGGAAGCTGCGGCGCCCACGGCGTCGGGGCCAGACCCGCGGGCAAAGGCGGGGCGCCGGCGGTCGCTAAACGTACTAAGCCGACAAAACACAACAACAGGCCAACACGCCCAATGCGCCGCATGCCCATTCCTCTCGTTGATTCGCCCTCGTTCTTCTCCGGGCGATAATAGGATGTCGCCATCCCTCCGTCAACGAACTTGGGCAGGACGCCCCATTAAGTGAAGGAGGGCGCCGCGCGCAGTCTGTGCACGCAGCGCCCTGTTGTGTTCGATCCCGCTGCCGGCCCTACCCGCCCGCGGCCACCGGGCGAATGGCCAGCACCTCCACCTTCCGTTCCTCCTCGCTGAAGGTGATGCCGAAGTTCTCCTCGAACCAGTCCCGGGCCAGATCGATCGCCTCAGCGCCCTTGCCGAAGGCGTACGAATAGCACAGGCAGATGCTGCCCCACGTCTCATTATCGCCCGGTTGGGTAGGCAGCCCGGTTTCGTCCACGATGGCCACTCGATCGCCCGCTGTCGGCCCGTTGTCGGCATTGATCGCCTCCTGGAAGCCCGCCAACACATCGCGCACCGTTGTCTGTCGGCCGCCGCGGCGGCACACCAGCGCCTCGCCGAAGGGCTCGTGATCCAGGGGGCGCACCGTCCGCCAATTGGGCAACTCGCGGCCGTCGTAGCGCGCCACCCAGACCGTTCGCCGGGCCGGCTCCTCGGCCAGTTCGACGCCCATGTGCTCCAGGAAGGCCGCATGCGCCCGGCCGGGCTCGAGCGTCGTCCGATACACCGCCACCTCGTTGTACGCCTTTCCCGCGAGCTCCGCCGCCACCCGCACCAGTTCCGGATTCCTGCCTCGCGCCCCGGCCACCGCGCGGACATGCGTGTCCCACATCCCCGTAAACCGCATGGCCCGGTATCCCGCATGGCCCGGCAACGGAGTCGTGTAGCCCGGAAGCGCCGCGTCAAGGACATCCCCGGCAAAGGCCACCGCTTCGGGCAGGGGGGCCGTGTTGTAGTGCTCCGCGAGGCCCCGCACATACTCGCGCCACGGCTCGAATCGCTCGTCCTCTTCAACGTTCACGCGGCCGCCCCCCCCGGCGTACATGCGGAGTTCCTCCGCCACCTCCCGCTTTTCGTACACGTCGAATCCGAACAGCCCGGCGATGGCGTCCCGTTCCAGCCCGGCCGCCTCCAAGTCCCGCACCACGTCCACCATGAAGTAAATCTCGCGCCGCTGTGCCTTCGCGTGTTCGAGGGTGTCCCGGTATTGCTGCAGGATCGAGCGTGCGGCGTCCGCTTGCCCGCGTTTCACCAACTGCACGACGTGTTGGCGGAGGACGTCGCCGAATCGCCATATCGCATCCCCCGCCTGGTTCTCGATGATAGGCAGGAGGCGGCTTGTCAGCGCGAACATGGCGTCCTCTTCGCCGAAACGCGCCAGTTTCCCCAGCCGCCGGCATTCACGGAACAGCGCCATGCCATCCGTCTCCGGTTCCCCCGGGATCTGCGCGAGCAGCCCATCGAACCGGCCCCATTCCTCCCGCGATTCCCATTCGACGAGCACGCTCTTCAGGGCCTCGCCCTCCCGCGGCGCATTGCCGTACGTATCCGGCACGGGCGCCCCCTCGCGCCACGCCGTGACGTCGAGCGTTCCGACGATGTCGGCTGGCTGCGCCCAGTGATCCGGCTGGGCCCAGCACGTCAACGTGTACGCCGTAGGCATGCGGAAGCCGAGTCCGTAGTCCAGCGGCACGAAGTACTCGATGCACTCGTCGTGGCGGGTGTCGTGTCCCAGGAACCGATGCAGATACTCCTGGCCGAGATTGTCCTGGAGAAGGCCGAACCCGTAGAACGTCTTGCCCGTCGCCGTCCGGTTGCTGGCCTTGCCCGAGCGCACCCAGAACAGGCCGTCGCTCG
>JAFGTL010000347.1 GCA_016934125.1 Candidatus Hydrogenedentota bacterium | reverse complement strand
GCCCAAGTGGGGCCGGTTCGGGCGTTCGAGGTAGGGCCGGGCCACGTGTTGCGGGGCCTGGCGAAACGGACTGAGGGCGCGCCGCGCGTCGAGCCCGCGGGCACCCTGGAATCGGCAGACACACTCGAGGTGGTTGCATGAAGGCATTTGACGGCAAGGTAGTGTTGATCACGGGCGGCACGCGCGGAATCGGGCGGGCCTGTGCGGAGCGGTTCGCGAGCGAGGGCGCCCGTGTCGCCCTGTGTGGCCGGAGCGCGGACACGGCCGCCGCGGCGGCCGAGGCGATCGCCGCGGCGACGGGCGCCGACGTTAGGGGCGTGGAGGCGGACATCGCCGATCCGGACGCCGTGAAGGCCCTGATCGACACGGTGACGGCCGCGTTCGGGAAGATCGACGTCCTGGTGAACAACGCCGGCATCACGCGCGACGGGTTGATCCTCCGCATGAAGGACGACGATTGGGGCGCCGTGATCGACGCGGATTTGACGGGGGTGTTCTACTGCTGCCGCGCGGTCGCCCGGGGCATGCTCAAACAGCGCAGTGGCCGCATCATCAACGTGTCCTCCGTGATCGGCCTCCACGGCCAGGCGGGGCAATGCAACTACGCGTCCGCCAAGGCGGGCCTTGTCGGGTTGACGAAGTCCCTTGCCGGCGAGCTGGCTTCGCGCGCCATCACCGCCAACGTGGTCGCCCCCGGCTACATCGAAACGGACATGACCGCCGTGCTGGCTGACGCGACGCGCGCGGCCATCATCGAGCGGGTTCCCCTGGGCCGGCCCGGCGCCGCCGAAGACGTGGCCAACGCGATCCGGTTCCTCGCGAGCGAAGAAGCTGCGTACATCACCGGGGCAGTCATCCAGGTGGACGGCGGCCTCGCCATGTAGGCGCGCGGCCCGGCGCGGCATTGCGAATCAGGGCCGGCGGTAGACGTTCACCGGCAGGATGGCGTTGCGGGCGATGGCCTCGCAGGCCGTGAGTGTGGCCGCCGTCGAGTTGGCGCCGTCGAAGAAATCGCATCGGGGCGGGCGGCTGTCGCGAATGGCGAGCACCCAGTCTCTCACTTCAGGCTCATAGGGATGGCCGTCGACGCGGTCAGCCGCAACGGGCTTGAAGGCGGGATGGACATCGCCGGCGTCCTCGGCCAAGGCGACGGTGTCCCGTTCGACGGTGCCGCGGTCGCCGTAGACGCGGAGGTTGTTGAACGGGGGCATGGCCGTGCGAGGGGCGTAGAGCGCGGCCACCTTGGCCACGGCCCCGTTCTCGAACCGGAACAGGGCAACCTGGCAATCGTCCTGCTTCATCTCGGGAAAGGCAAACCGGCTCGAGTATCCGGCCACCTGCACGACCTCCGCGCCGGCAAACCACCGCAACAGATCCAGTGGATGGCTTCCACCGCCGACGAGGGGCCGTTCTTCGTCCAGATACCAGTTGGCACCGGTGGCCGTGTCGATCTGGGCGGCCTGATAGAGCAGGTTGTGGACGTAGTCCCCTTCGAGATAGTAGATCCGCCCGAGCTGCCCCGACGCGCAAAACCGGTGCACGGCCTCGTAGACGGGGTTGAACCGCAGGACATAGCCGGCCGCAAGCGTCAGCCCGGCATCCGCCGCGGCCGCCGCCGCCATCTCATCGAGTTGGGCGAGGCTGTTGGCAACCGGCTTCTCGACGAAGACATGCTTGCCCGCGCGCACGGCCGCCACAAACGGCTCGACATGATACGGATCGCCCGTGTTGACG
Source organism: Candidatus Hydrogenedentota bacterium (assembly GCA_016934125.1). GTDB lineage: Bacteria > Hydrogenedentota > Hydrogenedentia > Hydrogenedentales > SLHB01 > JAFGTL01. The sequence continues at coordinate 9,825 of JAFGTL010000347.1, read as the reverse complement.
CTGACGGCGTCCACGGCAGGATCCGCGCAGAGTTCCGCGGCGGTTCGGTACCGGCGTTCGATGCCGAACTCGTCCCGGGCCCGATCGAGGCGTTCGGGATTGCGATCGCACACGGCGACCACGTCAGACAGTCCCACATTCCGGTGCGCGGCAAGGTGGGCCAGCCCGTTGTGGCCCAACCCGATGATCCCCACGCGAACCATAAGGCACCCTCCCGGCGTCAGCAAGCCGCCCGTTGCACGGCGGCGGTGCGGCCTTCGGCCGCGGCCTTGTATGCCGCCACCGTCACCTCGAGGGCGCGCATGCCGTCGACACCCGTAACCGACGGTTCGCGTTTCTCGTCCACCGCCGCAACGAAATCGGCCACCAGGCCCAGGTCGGGATTATCGCCCCAGAACGCCCATTCGGTTTTCATGGCGTCGTCGTTGTAGACGTTGAGCTTCTGGTTGAACGAGTCAATGTACACAACGCCCTTCTCGCCGATGAGTTCGAGCGTCACATCGCCCCAAGTCGGAAAGCTCTTGGCCCGGTTCCAACTGGCGATATGGGAGATGATGACGCCGCCCTCCATCTCCATCTGGAGGCAGCCGGCGTCGTCGAGGTCGGTGTCGCGGCCCAGCAGGTGGCCGTTCTCGCAGTATACCTTCGTGAACTCCTTGCCCAGCATCCACCTCAGCACGTCGGCGACGTGGACGGTGTGATCCATGGTGGCCCCGCCGCCGGCCAGATCCATCTGGGCGAACCAGCCCCCGGGGAACTGGCCGTTGTTCGTGCACGACGCCGCATAGATGGCGCCGAAGTCGCCGTTGTCGATCTGCTGCTTGACCGCGAGGAGGGATTGAATGTAGCGGCACGGAAAAGCGGTGCCGAGGCCGACCTTGGCGTCGGCGCAGGCCTTGATCATGGCCTGGCAGTCTGCGGGCGTGGTGGCGAGGGGCTTCTCGCACAGGATCCACTTGCCCGCCGCGGCGGCCCGCTCCACCATGGCGCGGTGCTTGACGTTCTCCGAGGTGACGATGACGCCATCGATGCCGGAGCCGAGGAACTCCTCCAGATCGGCGATGAACGTCGTGCCGAACTGGCTTGCTGCCGCGGCGCCGCGGCCGGCGTCGTCATCCCACACCGCCACGAACTCGGCCTCGGGCAGTTCGTTCAGGCACGCGGCGTAGCTGTAGGCGTGCATATGGGCGAAACTCATGATTCCCATCTTGGCCATGATCTTCTCCTTTACTCGGGCGCCTGGGCGGGCTCGGCCTCCGGCGTGATCGCAGTTGTGTCGTCGGTGATCTCAACGCTCTCGATCGGAACCTCGGACGCCCCCGCCGGTTCGACCTTCGGCGTGATCGTGATCGCGCCGTTGTTGATCGCAATGCTCTCGATCCGGCGGATGGCCGGGGCCATCGTCGGATCCTGGGCAACGGCTTCGGCGAGGTTCTCGCTCCTCAACCCGGACACGAAGTCCTCGGGCAGGGCCTTGCCCTTCACCTCGGCAGCCATCAACTGCACGTAGAGGATGCCGTTCCGCAGGAACACGTCGAACGTGGCCGAGCCGTTGAGATAGCGGCCCGCAACCAGCCCTTCAAGGGGGATGCTGACTTCGCCGCGCACCTGCTGCCCCTCGATGGAGACGTAGGCCTTGCCCTTGAGATCCTCCCAGTCGGGATGGTTCTGAATCAGGGCATTGATGTCGTCCGCGGTGAGTACGAGCGGTTCGGTGGCCGTGCCGTTTCCGAGGGCCGCCTTGAATCCGTCGACACGGGCCCGAAGCGCCTGGAGATCCTCGTCGGCGATCTCGACCTCGGGCAGCGTGACAGGCACGGTGTCGGTGTAGGCGTCAACGAGGCCGCTCACCGCGCGTTTGATGCCGACATAGGCGAACACACCCACCACGATGAAGACCACCATGATGGTGAGGCAGCCAATCACGCCTGCCACCACGCAGTTCCGCCCTGCCGAACTCGGTTTGGCCGGCGCCGGCTGCACGGGGGGCTGGAAACCCGGCACGGGCGGCGGCCCGGGCTGATTTGCCGAGGATGGGGGCGGATTCAGTTCGTAATCCGACATGGCTCCTCTTCCTTTCCATTTCCGGGGTGGCGGCAGCCTGGCCTCAGGCCGCCCGCCGAGTCCCCCGCCACTACCTCGCGCACGCTACAACGTCACCGGCTCACCGGACTTGGCGGACTCGAGCGCCGCCGACGCAATCCGAACGGCCCACGTGGCATCTTCGGGCGTCACCTTCGGCTCGCCCTTCCCCTCGAGCGCAGCCAGGAAGTCCACCCATTCGAGCTGATACGGGCTGGTTTCAACCGGGTTGGCCGGGACAATCATCGTAGGCTGGCCGCCCTCGACTTGGCGCATCATGCTCGAAATGGGCGCTTCGGCGTTGTCATAGGTGATCATGCCGTTGTCGCCGCACACCTCGACCTTCACGCGGAACCCGGCGGGATGGGCCCACGTGCCGATGACGTGGGCGATGACACCGCTCTTCATCCGCAGCGTAACGAGGGCGTAATCGATGGCGTCATCGCGCTGAAGGGCCTGGCAGAACACCCGCTCGACGTCCCCGAACACGTATCGAATCCAGTCGTAGTCGTGGATGCTGCTGTCGAAGGTGACGCCGCCGCTCTGCTCGTAGTCGCGGAACCACATGTCTTCGCCCTGCGGGAAGATCCCGCCGCGGTAGGCCTTGACGAACCCGACGTTGCCGGCTTTGCCGGCCTCGATCTGCGCGCGGATGGCCTCGAACTCGTGGAAATAGCGCACCACGTGCCCGACGAACAGCCTGACGCCGGCCTTCTTGACGGCCGCCTCGGCGGCGAGGCATTCGTCGACGGTGCGGCCGAAGGGCTTCTCGCAGAAGATGTGTTTGCCGGCCTCGGCCGCGGCGATCACATAGGCGCTGTGGGTCGGGGTGGGCGTCATGATGCCGACGATGTCGACATCATCGCGGCGGCACAGGGCCATGCAGTCGTCGGTGGCTTCCGCGCCGAACCGCTTGGCAAGGGCCTGGGCCTTCTTCTTGTGGCTATCGCCGCAGGCGACGAGATTGAGGCCGCAGTTGGTGGCAAACTGGGCGTGATTGCCGCCCATTCCACCGCAGCCGATGATTGCCAGATTCATGGTTCTCCTCCAAACGTTGGGGCCCTGTCACAGGCTCATGATGGTTTCAATGCTGGTGAGCACGTGTTGGAGCATCGCTTCGAGGGAGTGCTTGTACGGGCCGTACTCGGCGGTCAGGCCGCGGTCGTAGCCGATCTCGCGCAAGGCGGCCATGACCTCGGGCCAGTTCACGTCGCCTTCCATGAGCATTACGAATCCGTCCATGTTGCCCGCCGACGCGCGGAAATCCTTCATGTGGACGGCCTTGACGCGGTGGCCGAGGATACGGAGCCACTGCTCGGGGAATCCGAACAGCACCATGTTGCCCACATCGACGAAGGCGCCCACGTATTCATTCTCGCACTGATCGATGAAGTCGCGCATCTCGACGGGGCTGATGAGCACCTTGTTCCACACGTTCTCGACGGCCGCCGCGACTTTGAGCTTCTCGGCGGTGGCGCCCAAGGCGCGGATGCCTTCGAGCATGTTCTCGAGGGCGACGTCGTACGAGGTATTCGCATCGCACGAGCCGGGCACGACGAGCAGGGCGTCGGCCCCGAGCCACTGGGTGATCTGGAGGGCCTTCTGATTCACCTCGAGGGCCTTGGCCCGCACCTGCGCGTCGGTGGAACTGAACGGGTGGTCCCAGCCGAGCCCCGAGCCGACGCTGCACAGCGTGATGCCCTCGGCCTCGGCGTGTTTCCGAATGGCCGTGATCTCGGCCTCGGTGGCGTCGAGTCGCGTCGGGCCCGCCTCGCCGACACAGACCTCGAAGGCCGAGAACCCGATCTTCTTGGCGAGCGAGATCGCGTCGGTGGCAGGCATATCGCCCGGAAACGCCCATTGGTTGATTGACGGTTTCATCGGTCTCCCCCTTTCGGCACCGGGTGCCCATCTAAACCAGTTCTTTCCCCTGCGCGGACGCGCCCCCGCGCCGGCCCATCCATCGCAGCCCCGGGGTTCGGGAAGGCCATTCTACCACCGGGCGGCGGGACAAGTCAGCCCCTCAAGGCCAAATCGTCTCGTAACTCAGGACGCGGCGCGTGAGGCACGCTCGGCCTCGCTGTTCCCGCTTGCCCAATGCTCACCCATTGGGTGGCGATGTGGCCGAGCGGAACCCGCGCACCACCAGAGACTTCGGACGCGCCGCCCTTCGCTACCAGACGCTCTGGGGCGCGGGCTGCGTATCGCCTCCGGCGGCGCGGGCCGCATCGCGCCGGGCGGCCAGCAACGGGCGGCACGGCCTGCCCGAGGCAAAATGCTTGATAATGCGCCGGTGAATCAGATGGAGGCGCTTCTCGAGGTCGCTGCCGACGGGGATCTGCCCGCCCGCCATGCTCCGGTGGCCGCCGCCCGTGCCGAGCCGGCTCACGACGCGCTTCATACGCGCGGCCATGTTGCCGCGGGCGTCCGGGGCCCGGGCGGACAGATGCACCACGCCCTCGAAGGGGCCGTAGGCCACCGAAGTGCGCACCGCCTCGAGCCGAAGCATCATCTCGGCCACTTCCGCAAAGATATCGGGGTTGTCGCTGTTGCGGATCAACGTGATCACGGCCGTGCCCGCAACGACGGCGTTGCCGAGGGCCTCATGGAGCCGGGCGAAGTACCCGGGCGGCGAGGGCGCCCGGCGGATCCGGGCGAGCCGCTTGGTTTCGGCCAGGGCGACGAGGGCGCGGAACGCGGCGATGTCGGCCGGGCACACGTCGCGGCCCAGTTCCTGCGTGTCGGATTCGATGCCGTAGTACAAGGCCGTGGCCACCAGGGGATGGGGTTTCACATCGGCCGCAACGAGGTATTCGTACAGAATCGTCGACGTGGCGCCGTAATCGGGCCGGATGTCGGCGAGTTGGGCCTGCCACAGGCTCTTCTTGGGCGGAAGGTGATGATCGATGACGATATCGGCCGGCCGAGCCGTGTACAGGGCGTTGTTGCCCGAGCGGGGCTGCGTGTCCACGAGGCACAGGGTCTTGTAGCGGGCGAGATCCTCGGGTTTGACGTGGCGGGCCTCGATCCGCAGTTCGTGCACCATGGCCCGGTTCTCGGCCCGGCCGAATACGCCGCCATAGCCGATGACGGCCCGCCGGTTCAGGCGCCGGTGGATCAGATCGCGGACGGCGGCCGCGCTCGCGATGGCGTCCGGATCGGGGTTGTTCTGCATGAGGATGAGGATCCGCCCCCGGCGCGAGCAAATCCGGAGCAGCGCCTCCACGTTCGCCGCCGAACGGCCGAGGTCGAGTCCATCCTGGTTCGATTCCGCGCGAGCCGCTGGCACGCCGCCCTCCCGTCTACACGTTAAAGCGGAACAGAATGATGTCGCCGTCTTTCACTTCGTATTCTTTGCCTTCGAGGCGGACGTGGCCGGCCTCCTTGGCCTTGGCCATGGAACCGGCCGCCATGAAGTCGTCGTAGGCGACCACCTCGGCCCGGATGAAGCCGCGCTGAATATCGCTGTGAATCTGGCCGGCCGCATCCACGGCGTGGGTGCCGGCCACAATGGGCCAGGCGCGCACCTCGGGCTCGCCGGCCGTGAGGAAGCTGATCAGCCCGAGGGAGTGGTAGGCGCTGCGGATAAAGCGGATCCGCGAGGCCTCGCCGAGCCCGAGTTCGTCGCGGAAGGCCTGGCGCTCGTCTTCGGGCAGTTGGGCCACCTCCATCTCCATGGCGGCGCACAGATCGATGTGGGCGAGCCCCGCCTCCGCCGCGTAGGCGTCGAGTCCGGCGGGATCCGCCTGCCCGATGCCCTCCTCGCCGTAGTTGCCCAGGAGCAGCAGCGGCTTGCGCGACAGGAAGGTGTATCCGCCGATGGCTTTCTGTTCCTGGGGATTGAGTTCGAGGGTGCGGAGCGACTGGCCCGACTCGATGTGATCGCGGCACCGGCCGATCAAGTCGTATTCGCGATCCTTACGGCCCTCTTTGGCAAGCCGTTCGAGCCGCCGCTCGATGATGATGAGATCATCGAGCTGCAACTCTTCGTCCAGCGAGCGGCCATCGCGCACCGGATCGACGCTGTCTTTGGGATGGACGACATCCTCGTTCTCGAAGGCGCGCACCACGTGGACGAGGGCATCGACGTTCTTGAGCACGGTGAGCGCGGCCGAATCGAGGGCCTTGTCCTCGCCGGCAGCCGTGTTCGGCGCCACGTCGAGGAACTGGATCTCGGCGTGGGTGACCTTCTTCGGGTGGTGGATCTCGGCAAGCCGCTCGAGCCGCTCGTCAGGCACCTTGAGCACCGCCACGTTGGCATCGCGGCTCCCGAACGCGCCTACCGCGGCGTGCGCCCCCGTGAGCGCATTGAACACCGTCGTCTTGCCCGACCGCGCGTAGCCGATAACACCGACTTTCATTGCACACCCTTCCGCTTCTGAAAGGGCTATGGTATCAACCAGCCGGTGGAAATGCGAATCGCACACGGCCTTCCCATTGCGCTTGTGTGCGGGGCTTCGCTACACTCGGCCGAGGCCGTTGGAGTGCGCTCGATGAATGTACTGTGCCATGGGCCCGCGTGGCATCCGTTCAGTCCGCCGGACACGTTTCTGGAGCTGTATCGCGGGCCGCACGATATCCGCCGCCTGGGAATCGATCCGGCGGCCCGATACCGCTACGATCCGCTCCAGCACACCGCGCCGGAGGTGATCGGCCGGATCGCGGCGGAGTGGGCGCCCGATCTCCTGATCTGCTGGTTCCCCGAGGATCATCCGCCGCCGCGCCGGATCGAGGACGCGCCCGTCCGTACGGTGGCGATTCCGACGGACTGGAACGTCAACTACCCCCGGGCGGCGGTGAATCTCTCGCGGTATGACGCGGTGCTGTGCGATCGGCCGGGGGTGGCCGTACTGGCCGGCAACGGCATCGCGCCGCAGTATCGGTTCCCCCTCTACTCGCACATCTCCACGATCCACCGGCCGCGCCCCGTGGACAAGGACATCGACATCCTGTACGTAGGCAGCTGGAACTACGCCCGCAATTACCGGCGCGCCGTGTTCCTCGAGCGGCTCGCGAAACTGTCGGGCGGCTACCGGGTGCTGATCACGTCGAGTCCGCCGGGCACCGAGTACGCGGAGTTACTGTGCCGGGCGCGGATCGTGTTCAACCATTCGGTGCGCGGCGAACTGAACCTGCGCGTGTTCGAGACGATGGCGTGCGGCGCCCTGGCGTTTCTCGAGGACTCGAACCAGGGCGTGCAGGGCTGGTTCGAGGACGGGCGCGACATCGTGCTGTACAACGCGGACAACCTCGAGGACCGCGTCCACCATTACCTGTCCCATCCGGACGAGGCCTGGGCCCTCGCGAAACGCGCGCAAGCCCACGTGGCGGCCTTCGCGGGCGAGCGCCGGTTCGACGAATTGATCGAGTGGGCCGGGGCACAGCCGCCCGGCGTCCGTACCTTCCGCTCACTGCCCGCCGAGGAACGCGACTATCAGGACGCGCTGCTGTTCGGGTGTCAGGGCCGGCCCGAGTACCACCGCCTGCGCGAAGTGCTGCTCGCCGGACTCACGGAGCGGTGCCCGAAGGATCCGCGCGTGTGGACGGCGCTCGGGGTGTATTTCACGGATCCCACGAATACGATGGGCACCGCCCACGAGCGGCAGCGGCGGTGTGTGACGGCTCTTGCGCGCGCGCACCAGTTGGATCCGGCTTCGGCGCCGTATGCGTTCAACCTGGCCACGGCCTGCCGGGACGCCGCGCTGCCGGGGCCGGCCGCGGACGCGCTCCGCTGCGCCATCGAGGCGGACTCGATGGCGGGGGCGGAACTCGTGATGGGCGCGCACCTGGATCTGTTCTGGCAGCGGTGGCAGCAGGCGCTGACACAGCGCCGGCCGTGCCTCGACGCGTTGAAGGCAGAAGCCCATGTGCGCCTGGCCCATCTCGAGGCCCAGGAAGGCCTGCTCGATTCGGCCGACGCCCGGCTCGCGCGCGCGGCCGAACTCGATCCGGACACGCCGAACCGGACGCGGCTGCAGGCCGAAGTCTGGTGGGCCATGGGACGCAAGGCCGACGCGGCCGCGCTCCTGCAGGATGGACTCGGTGGATACCCCTTCGACTTCGAGCGGCGCCGGCGGCTGTGCGAGATGCTGTCGGAACTGGGCCGCCGGGGCGAGAGCCGCATCCTGGCCGAAGAGACCCTCCGGATTGTGAACGCGTGCGACCGCGGCCAGGACGGCTGAGAACGGGCAGCGGCGGCCGCGCGACGGCGCCTACGCCGGGGCGGACATCCGTTCGAGGCCGCAGTCGCGCAGCCGGGCATCGACGAGGCCCGCATCGTACTCGGCGTAGCGAATCTCCGCGCTCCACGGCTCGTGCTCGGTGTCGATGATGGCGTAATGCGCCCGGGGCTCACGCCCGGCCGGAACCCCCACACTCCCCGGATTCACGAACAGGGCGCCGTCCACCGTGCGCACAAAGGCCCGGTGCGAGTGCCCGCACACGATGATGCCGGTGTTGGCCTGTTCGCGCGCCCGCCGGAACCGCGTGACATCGCTGTCCTCGCGAAGTGCATCGAACGGGCTGGCGGGCGAGCCGTGGCACAGGAACACGGGGATGCCGTCCACCGTGACGATCTGGCGCTTGGGGAGCGAGCGCAGAAACTCGACGTGTTCGCTGCGGGTGTTCGCGTAGGCCCACTGGATCGCGGTGAATTCGGCCGGCGAGAACCGCTTCCGGAGCGAATCCGTCTTGCGCACGAACCGCACGACGGCGCGGTCGTAGACGCCCTGCACGGAAGGGATGGCGCGACCGCGGACACACGCGATCGCCTCATTGGGCCACGGACAACCAACCGCGATGTCGCCGGTGTTCACGAGGGTGTGAATGCCGGCCTCGTCCACGGCACCCAGAACCGCATCGAGGGCGGGCCAGTTGCCGCGCACGTCGCCGAAAACCGCCATGATCATTGCCGCAGCCCCTCCATCCCCGGGCCAGCGGGTTGCCCGATCCGGCACCCGGGCCCGATCCCCGGCGACTATACGCGGCGGCCGGGGCCGGATCAACGCGGCCGTGACACGCGGCCGTAACCCAGGCGCCCGTTCCGTGTTATGGCAACCACGCGCCGAGGCCGATTCGAACGGAGCCGATCCGGCCCCTAAACACGGGGGGTTTCGCGGCTCGATCTCGTTTTGACCTTGAAAATAGGGCTTGACAAAAGACTCGTTGATCTGTAAGAAACGCGTTAAGGGGACGGGAGATCGTTCCCGGAGGCCCGGAGCACGAGCGTTTAGGGGCCGCGCCTCTTGCGCCGCCCCCGGGGAATGGCATGAAACGGGGATCGTAAATCAAGGAGAAACAAAATGCCACCGAAGAAACCGATGACGAAGGCCCAGTTGATCGCGAAGCTGGCGGAGACAACCGGCCTTGCCAAGAAGGATGTGACGGGTGTGCTGACGGCCATGACGGATTTGGCCTACAAAGAAGCGAAGCTCGGCTTCACAATCCCCGGGCTCGGCAAGCTGGTCGTCGTCAACCGGAAGGCCCGCACGGGGCGCAATCCGGCTACGGGCGAAGCCATCAAGATCCCGGCCAAGAAGGTGCTCAAGTTCCGCATTGCAAAAGCCGCCAAGGACGCCATCGCACCGAGCAAGAAGTAGATCGATTCCAACCCGATTCACGGCCGGCCCCGGCGGAAATGCGCCCGGGCCGGCCGCGCATGTGCGCCAGGCATGGCACAGTTCTTATGAGGTGAGAGTCCTCTGCAGGCCCTGATAGTGGGAACTGCTAGGCGAAGGCAACTGC
>JAFGTL010000346.1 GCA_016934125.1 Candidatus Hydrogenedentota bacterium | reverse complement strand
GATCCCCATCGAAGCGAAGTATTTCGATCGCAAAGGCCGGTTGGCGCGGGTGCTGACGTGGGATGAGGTGAAGGATCTGGGCGGGCGGCGCATTCCGTCGCACATGACGCTGGTGCCCCAGGATAAGGAAGGCCAGAAGACGGAGATGGACTACCTCGAAATCGAGTTCGACGTGGACGTGCCCGACAGCATGTTCAGTCTCTCGGAACTGGAGGCCCAGCGCTGATGACGCGCCGGGCTCTCTCGGGCAGGGAATAAGCCACATGCATCCGAGCACCTGGCGCATCGCCTGGCGCAACCTCGGCCGCAACAAGCGGCGGACGGGCCTCGCCCTGCTCGCCATCGCCGTGGGCCAGTTCGCGCTCCTGGCCACCAACGGCATCATGCGCGGCTACGTCGACAACATCCGCCTCGCCATCACCGGCCCCATGGTGGGCCACGTCCAGGTGCACGCCCCGGAATGGCGCGAGGAACGCGCCCTCGATCTCGTCATCTCGAACGTGGACGAGGCCGCGGCCGCGATCCGGCAGGATCCGGCCGTGCTGAACGCGGGTGCGCGCATCTATGCGCCGGTGCTCGTGGCGCCCGAGCAGGACGCGTACGCGGCGGTGGTGGTCGGCGTCGACGCGGACGTCGAGTCGCAGGAGTTCGGGCTGCTGTCCGGGCTCGATGCGCCCCTCGAAGACGGGGCCGTGCTGATCGGCTATTTGCTGGCGCGGCGGATCGGGGCGGAGCCGGGCCAGGAGATCGCGGTGGTGGGGCAGGGCGCGGACGGTTCCATCGCGAACGACCTCTACACGATCCGCGATATCATCAAGAGCCCGGCGGACATCGTGAACCAGACGGGCATCGTGATGACGATGGCCGATGCGCAATACCTGCTCGTGATGCCCGGCCAAGCCCACGAGATCGTCGTGCGCACTACCGAATCGGGCCAGGCCGAGGCGCTGGCGGCGCGGCTGGCGGAACTGCCGGCCCTGGCGGGCACCGAGGTGGTGGATTGGAAGCAGATCGTGCCCGAGATCGTGCTGATTCTCGATATGGTGGACTACGTGGGTTACTTCGTGCTGGTGCTCGTGCTCATCGCGGCCGTGGCGGGCATCGCGAACACGCTGATGATGTCCACCTTCGAGCGGATGCACGAGTTCGGCATGCTGCTCGCCCTCGGGAGCCGGCCGTCGCGCATCGTCCACATGATCATGATCGAGGCGGTGCTCATCGGGCTGCTCGGTGTGCTCGTCGGCACGTTTCTCGGATACGGATTCGAGTTTGTCACGTCGGGCACGGGCATTGACATGGCGAGTTGGGGCGGCAGCGGCGCCGAGGTGGAGGATCTCGCCTTCAAAGGCCTCAACCTCCCCCTGCACATCTTCCCGCGGCTCGAATACTCGGATTCGGTGCTCGGGCTCGTGGCCGTGACGATCACCTCGCTCCTCGCGGCGATCTGGCCGGCTACGATCGCAGGCCGGCTCGAACCCATGGAGGCCATGCGGGCATGATTGCAGGCATTTCAGCGCGATACGCGCTCCGCAGCCTCGGCCGGCACGCCCGGCGAACCGTGCTGTCGGTAGGCGGCATCGGCGTCGGCTGTGGCGTATGCCTGTTCATGGTGAGTTTCGTGCGCGGCGAGAGCAACATGATGATGCGGGCCGCCGCCGAGAGCGGCGCGGGCCATCTCCGCGTCGTGCCGGCGGAATGGGTGGACACGCGCGAGAATACCCTCCGCCTCGACGACTGGCAGGCGCTCCTCGAAACCGTGAAGGCCGCCGACGGCTTCCGCGTAGTTACCCCGCGGGCCCAGTCCGATGCGCTCCTCGGGTTCGGCACGCGGCTCACCGGCGTGCAGGTGCTCGGCGTGGATCCCGCCACGGCCCAGGAGGCCAGCCGCCTTGTGCGCAACGTCATCGAGGGCGAATACCTCGAGCCCGGCCAGGCCGGCGCCACCGTCATTGGCAAGGCCATCGCCACGCGGCTGGACGTCGAACTCGAAGACGATCTCATGATCACCGTGGCGGGCAAGGGGGGCGAGATGCGGAGCGCCATGCTCCACATCGTGGGCATCGTGTCCACCGGCAGCCGCGATCTCGACAGCACCATCTGCCAGGTGGATCTCGGCGAACTCGAGCGGATCACCGGATACCAGGGCGCCGCCGATCTCACCATCCTCCTCGACGATCCCGATCGGCTCGACGAAACGGCCGCCGCCCTGCGCCGCGTGCTGCCCGACGGCACCGCCGTGCTCACCTGGCGCGAACTCATGCCCGAACTCGCATCGAGCGTCAAGGTGGACGAAACCTGGACGCGCCTCATGGTGGGCATCGTGGTGACGGTCGTGTTTCTCGGCATCGCGAGCGCCCAACTCGCCGCGGTGCTCGAACGGCGCCGCGAATTCGCCGTGCTCGCCGCGCTCGGCATGAAGAGTTGGCGCATGGTGCGCGTCATGCTCGTCGAAGGCCTCGTGCTCGGCCTGCTCGGCGGCGTGCTCGGGCTCGCCCTCGGGATCCCGAGCACCTACCTGCTGTCGACGCGCGGATTCGACTTCCGCTTCATCTATTCGGACACGGATTTCACCGTATCGAACATCCTGATCGATCCGATTATCTATGGCGATTTCGGATGGTGGCTGGTGCCCTTGGCCCTCAGTCTCGCCCTCGCCGCCACCCTCCTCAGTTCCCTGTATCCCGCCTGGTTCGCGGTCAAAACCGATCCCGCCGCCGCCTTGCGGGTGGAAAACTAAATGTTCCGGCAAATCACAGTCCAAACCGGCTGAGGATATTGGCAATGCCCGCAGAGACCCTCGTCGCCGCACGCGATATCACCAAGGTCTACAACACCGGCCACATCAACGTCCAGGCCCTCCGCGGCGTTTCCGTCGACATCCATGAGGGCGACTTCATGAACATCGTCGGCCCGAGCGGCAGCGGCAAGACCACCCTGCTCAACCTCATTGGCGCCCTCGACGTGGCCACGTCCGGCGAACTCTCCGTGCTCGACAAGGACATCTCCGCCCTGAGCAAACGCCAGCGCGCCGACCTGCGCCTCCACTCCATCGGGTTCGTGTTCCAGGCGTACAACCTCGTGCCCGTACTCACCGCCCGCGAGAACGTCGAGTTCGTCCTCGAACTCCAGGGCGTCGGCGCCGAGCGCCGCCGCCGCGCCCATGCCATCCTCGATCAACTCGGCCTCGGCGATCTCGCCGACCGCCGGCCCAACGAATTGTCCGGCGGCCAGCAGCAGCGCGTCGCCGTGGCGCGCGCCGTCGCGTCGCGTCCGCGCCTCGTACTCGCCGACGAGCCCACCGCCAACCTCGACGGCGAGAACGCCGAGATCCTGCTCAGGATGATGCGCGCCCTCAACGAAGAACATGGCACCACCTTCATCTTCTCAACCCACGATCCCCGCGTCGTGGCCCACGCCCGGCGCGTCGTCACGCTGGTGGACGGCCGCGTGGCCAAAGACGAGGAACGCGAGCCCCTGCGCCCCGTCAACCACCGCGGCATAACCCAGGAGGACTAGCCCCATGAAGGCCGGCGGGAGGAGGAACCTGGCGGCGATGTGTATCGTGGCCGCGGCGGCCGCGTGGGCGCCCCACGCGCGCGCCGTCGAACTCTGGGCCAGCGAGCAGGGCGAGCAATCCATCGATCTCGATACGGCCGTCAAGTGGAGTTCGCTTGGCGCCTACGCGCCGGACGATCCGCGCCTGTATCCCGAGCGCGCGACGGGCACGGCCCTGTTCCGCCTGCGGCTCGGCCTCAACGTGCAGTTCGACGACAGGATCACGTCCGAACTCGCCTACGAACATCGCGCGCAGCTTGCCACGGCGTCGGGCGGGGCGTCCGCGTCGGCGGGCATCCTGCCGTCGCTCGGCGAGGCGCCCTACCGGCTGACGCAACTGGATTGGGAACTGGCCGGGAACGGCGACACGACGGCATACCGGCACGAGATCGATCGGGCGTTGGTGGCATTCCATCCGAAATGGGGAAGCGTGGTCGTAGGCCGCCAAGCCATCGGGCTCGGCCGGGGCGTGTTGTTCGGCGCCGTCGACGTGTTCTCGCCCTTCTCGCCCGCCGAGGTCGACCGCGAGTGGCGCCGCGGCATCGACGCCGTCCGGGCCGAATACCACCTGTCCGACACGAGCGCCGTCGAGTTGATCGGGGCGTTCGGGCCGAGTTGGGACGATTCGGCCGCGCTCGCCCGGGCCCGCGGCTACTTCGGCAACACCGACGCCGAACTCATCATCGGCAAACGCGCCGAGGATTTCATGGTTGGCACGTCCCTGTCCCGAACCGTCAAGGACGCCGAAGTCCATCTCGAACTGGCCGTGTTCCACACGCCCGAGTCGCAGCCGGAAGGCGGCCTGTTCGGCGATGATCACCTCGTGGGCAAGGCCGTGCTCGGCTCGTCCTACACCTTCGACATCGGCAACGGCCTCACCGTCATCGGCGAATACCACTACTGCGGGTTCGGCGTGGAAGACATCGACCGCGTCACCGGCCGCGCGGCACGCCCCGAGTTTCAGGAACGCTACCTCCGCGGCGACCTCCAGATCCTCGGCCAGCACGCCCTCGGGCTCCAGGCCTCCTATTCCTTCGGCACGGCCTGGGCCGGCTACCTGATGATCCTTCAGAGCCCCATCGACGGCTCCGGCCTGGCGTCGCCCGCCCTGAACTGGGACTTCTCGAACAACGCCTCCCTCCGGCTCAGCGCCTTCTTCCCCTGGGGCGATCCCCCCCGCCGCGGCCGCATCCGCAGCGAATACGGCGCCGTGCCCATCAGCCTGTTCCTCCAACTCAGCGCGTACTTCTGATCCCCCGCGTGCGGCCGAAGACGGCTACTTCTCGAGGCGGAGCTTGGGCCGCGGGGGGCCGTCGTAGGGGGCCGCGCCGAGGTGGAGTCCCCGTTCGGGCACGGTGAGCAACTCGGCGTCATCCGTCGGGGGCGCCGCGATGAATCCGTAGTACCGCCCCATCCAGTACGCGTCCAGGTAGCTGGACGGATCGAGAATCCCCCGCCCGCCGCCTTCGTCGAGTTGGAGCGGATCGCGATCCCACCGGCGGACGCCCTGCTCACGCGGCCCGAGGGCGCGCGTGTCGCCGACGTAATTGGTGTAGCCGTCGGGCACGGCGAGATCGTCGCGGTGCGAGTTGGTGAACCGGTAGTTGGTGCAATCCAGCGGATAATCGCGCAGATGCTGGACGGCCCCGGCGTTCTGGCAGGCATTTCCGGTGAGTGCGCCGTAAATGAAACTAAACCAGGCCTGATTCTCGAACCGTTTGCACTCCCAGCCGCGCTGGAGGCTGCGCATGTAGCGGGCGCGGAGGCCGGGATCGGTTTCGTAATTCAGGAGGGGGTAATAGGCGAGGAACGCGAGGCGATCGTCGAAGTGGGTGTAGTGGGGGAACACGATCTTGGCGCGCAAGACGTTTTCGTGATACCCCCAGTCGAGGAGCTGCTGTTTGGCCGCGCGGTACTTGTCGGTGTCGCCGACGATGTGTTGCGCGGTGGCGAGGATGGACAGGGCCTCGAGGGAATTCAGGCCGTGTTCATCGGTGTGTTCGGGGCTGTTGATGAAATCGGGATCCCAGCGGGCCCACACGGTAGGCTGGCCGTCGAGATCGCGCAACACCCAGCCGTTATCGATGATGTGATCCGTCATCCGCCGGATATGATCCGCCACGAGGGGCTTCTCGTCGTCGCCGGCCACAAGATCGTAGAAGATCGACATGGTGTAGTACTGCGCGGCGATCTCGTCGCTCGACGTATCCCCTTTCCATTTCCACAGGCCGTCCTCGGTGGGGTTCCACTCGGAGGGGAAGCCGCCTGAGCCCGTCGAGGCGAGTTGGGCCTCTTCGCCGACGGCGTAGATGGCGCGCGCCGGGAACCCGTCGATGGGCGTGATTTCTTCGCTCCACTTGATGGACTTGAACACGTCGACGGCTTCGGCGCGCACGGCCGCGTCGCCCGTGACGGCGTATTCGAAGCAGAGCGCGTCGAGGTAGTGGCACGCCCAGCCCACGTCGTTATCACTCAGGAACCGGATGTAGCCGCCGTCCTCGGTGCGATCGAGGGTGCTGATGAATCCGAGCCGCCGCATGCCCCACTCGTCCAGCCAACGCTCATACCATGCCGCCTTCTTCTGGAGCGTGTAGGGCTCATAGGCGATGATGCCGAGGCCGGCGTCGGTGGCGATGTAGGCGACGCGATCGCCGCAGGCGATGGCGTTCACCTTGTCGCCGGGCAGCCAGCGCTCGCAGCCGAAGTAGTGGAACTCGCCGTCTACGGCGCGGATAGCGCCCCGCATCGTGCCCACCCAGTAGTCGTCGGCGAACCCTTCCGCGACGCAGGTGGTGTCTTCGTAACACACGCCCTCCGCGCCCGTCAGCGTCGTCCAACTCATGCCGCGCAACACGGCCAGGCCCTGATCGGTGGGCACAAGAAGCCGGCTGCCGAGGGCGAGCAGATCGCGCGTGATCGAGCCGTGGGGCAGGTGGCCCCAGTCCTGCACGTTGTGGATGTCGAACCGGCCGTCTTCGAGAAACGCGAGGCGGCGGGCCTGGCGCACGTAGAGGGTTTCGCTGTACGACGCGATGCCCAGGATGGGCGGCGACGCGGGTTGCTCGTTGATGGGTTCGAGGGCATCGCCGTCGAGTCGGAACACGAACTCCTGGGACGCCGCCACGATCCCGCCGAGGTGAAGGCCTACATCCACGTACGCCCCGGCGTCCACCTCCGTCCACGCCCCGTCCGCGTAACGCCACAGCCCGCCCGGGCCCGCGGCCCAGAGCGCGCCATCGAGGGTGCGCAGGCGGCCAATCGCCGAGCGCGGCCCGCCCGCGTCGATCAGCGTGTCGCCGTCAACGCGCAGCACGCCTGTGGGCCCCGCCACGTAGGCCGTGCCGTCGAACACGGCCACCGCCACGAGGGGCTGCTCGGTTTCGATCTGCCGGCCCACCTCCTGCAGGTATACCGCGTCGGCAAGAGGCTGCCACTCGGGATCCTCGGGCCTCGGGAGTTCGGCGACGGCCGTGGCCGCCACGCCGGCGGCGAGGCTGACGGCGGCTAGGACAAAGGCAGAGAACAGGATCGCGTGAAGCATCGTCGGGGCTCCTTCTGGTTCGTTCGCCCGCACGGGTGAGCCGTGCCGGCAGTGGTCAGGGCGCAGTGCCTTCATAGAGTTTCACCTCATAGGGCGCGAAGTGCAACGCGTTCCGGCCCGGTTCGAGCGGCGCCGCGCCGGTTTCGCCTGCACCGGCAAAGGAATCGACAGCCAACGGCGAGAGATCCACCTCGACGTCGCAGGGCGCGTCGCCTGTGTTGACGAGGGCGAGCACGCGGCGGCCGTCCGCCCGGCGCGTCCACGCGAGGAGCGGCTCGGGCACGTCGAGGGCGTCCTCGGGCGTACGCCGCGCCAGCAGGTAGGGCATGAGGCCGTTCAGTTCCTGGACGGTGTCGCAGATGCCGCGCCACACCTCGGGCGCATCCTCGCAGATGTGGTACCTCGAGTTCGGCAGCCAATACCAGATGATGCCGTTCACGCCTTCGGCGAGCGCCATGTACGCCATGCAGCGCGTCTGGGCCGGGCTGGGTTGCGACGGGGCGCCGCGCGCAGCCATCACCCCCTTTGCATCGCGCACGTAGCGCCCGTCGTGGCCCTGCAACACGATCCAGTAGGGCTGGCCGGGGCGGGCGGCTTCGCGCGCGAGCCGAGCCCACTCGACCACCATCGTGAGGGGGCGGTTGGGGAGCGGGTAGGGATCGTTCCAGACGATATCGCACGCGGGCGTGTACTGCGGGAACGCCCGCGGCACGCACAACACCAGCGAGGTGGGGTGGAAGGGATCAATGGCCCTGACGGTGCGCGCGAGGTTCGCCACCGCGTCAACGGGCACGCCCTGGCCGGCGGGTTCGTCCATGAGATACCACGTCAACAGGGCCGGCTCGTCCATCAAGTCAGCCGCCCAGCGCGCAAGCCAGGCCTGATCGCCCTCGCGCACCTTGGCCCGGTTGAATCCCATGAACACCTTGAGCCCGTTGGCGTGGGCCGCTTCGAGGTAGGCGCGGGCCCGATCGGGGGTGCGGGACAGTCTCGAGTCTTCGAACAGGTAGGAATGGGTGACGTTGAAGCCGGCTTCCTTGAGGCCGGAGAAATCGGTGAGCGTGTCGCTCGGATCGCGGTAGGCGCCGAGCGGGAAGAAGGGGCGCTCGTCCACGAGCAGCATGCCGTCATCGCGGATGGCCACGCGAGATCCCGGCGCCTTGTTGTTGAAGGGCGCGCGCACCTCGATGCTCCGGCCTCCCGGGCCGGTGGCGGTGATGACGACGTCGTGAACGCCCGGGGCCAGCGCCTCCGCCGGGCTGAACGACACAGTGCCGTTCTCGACGCCGGAGATGGCCGCCGGCGCGCCGTCGATCGCGATGGCCAGTTGATCGGGTATCACGAAATCGGATACCCGCGCTTCGAGCACCGGCCGCTCGGCATCGCTCCACGCCCAGGCCGGCACAATGTCGGGTGGCCAGAGGGCCGCGTCCTCGGCTACCGTAAACGAGAAGATTGGACTCGGCGGCATCTCGAGATCGCCCCGGTTGAGATGGACGCGCCAGAACCAGGCGCCCGGTTCGAGCCCACGGGGCGGCCGGCACTGTGACGCGGCCGCGTTGAAAGCCAGCGTTTGCGCGGGATCCTCGGGGAACGCGGACGAGCGGCTGATGACTACGCGGCCGCCCGACACCTTCTCTTCGGGCACGCGCCACGCCAGGAGCGGCCGGCGCACATCCACCGTGCCCCCGGCCGGCGGCGACTCCGCGGCGATGTCGGCCCATTCCGCAATCTCGAACACGCGGAACCCATCAAACCACGCCGTGCCCGCGCCTTCCACGCCGAGCAGGACGTGGAGGTAGCCCACCTCGGGCGGGATCCGGCGCGTATAGCGCACGCGGCGGTGCGTCCAGTCGTGGGTGCCGTCCAGGCCAATGGGGAACGAGCCGCCGCCTACCCATTTCTTGTCGCGGTTCGCCCATTCCAGGAAGATCACCGCGCCCCGGCCCTTGCCGGTGGCCTCGCTGGCGCCTACGTCCTGGCAGCGCACCCAGACTTCTGCGCCGTAGAATTTGCCCTCCTCCACCGGGATGAAGAGTCCCGCGTACTGCGTCCTGACGCCTGTCACCCGCAGGCAGCCCGCGCCCGCGTGCGCCCCCTCGGTTTCGAGGGCCGCATCCGACGGCAGCCGCCAGCCCTGGGCGCGCAACCCGTCGAGATCGCCGTCGAACCCCTCCTCATAGGGCAACGCAACGCCCAGCGCCGCCATCACCACACACCACACGCCGTTCATCCGCCTCGCCTCCTCCCGTGTTACCGCCGGATCCGAATTCGCACCGGACGCGCGCCGCGCCACCTGCGCGCCCCAACGAGTGTACACGACACGCCTGCGGAATTCAGGCCCCGGCCATCCCCTCAGTGGTGGCCCAACCACCCCCGGCAGGGGATTCCGGCGTGGAGACACAAACTGCATCGCAGCGGCTGGAGCCCGTTCGGGCAGAAGACAAACGCGGAGGCCGCGGAGGACGCCGAGACTCGCAGAGAAGAGCGGGAGACGGGTGCGATGGCGCGTGCGGTGCTCTGCGGACGTGCCCTTGCGACGCGGCATGGCCCAACGAGTGTAGACGAGCCGCCGGCGGGATCGGGGGCCCGTGTTCTTGTCCCGCGTTTCGTGTTCGTGATGCGGAGGCGTTGCGGATTGCTGCGAGGGCCACTATACTCCTGTACAGGGGGGCGCGTTACGCGCCAACAAAAGGGGGCCGCCCATGGAAACGTCTGTCAAGGTTCCGCCCGCTGTCGAGGAGACGCCGGGATCCGCCCGCATCCGGTGGTGGCCGTTCCGCGGCAAACCGTTCCCGACATACCTCGAAGCGGTGCTGATGACCGTCAGCATCATGTGCGGGCAAGCGCTCGTGGCCGTCGTGGCCGCAATCTGGTTGGCCGTGGCGCTTGCTGTGAGTGAGGATCATAGCGTCTCGATCGGCGGGAAGACCGTCGTAGTCCTCTTTGGCGCCTCGCTGGCCTTTATGGTGCCGCCCATCCTGTGGGGGCTGTGGCGGGCTGGGCACCCCGCAAGAGAGGCGCTGGGCCTCAGGCGGGCGCCGGCAGCCGCCTTCCTCGGGACGATCACGTTGTCGATTGGGCTGAATGTGTGTCTGAGCGAGATGGACAACCTGATTCGCACGACGTGCCCGCTTCCGAACCTTGTGGAAGACTACATGGGGATCGCCCTTGGGGCGCCGGTAGGCATGTTCGTCACTGTCTGTGTAATGGCCCCGGTCTTGGAGGAGTCACTCTTCCGAGGCCTGATCCTCAATGGGCTTCTCAAGCGGAGAGGGCCGCGGAAGGCGATCCTTGTGACGGCACTCCTGTTTGCTATCGGCCATGTGAATCCGGCGCAGGTGCTATTTGCGTTTCTGTTGGGTGTCGTATTCGGATGGCTTTTCCTCAGGACGCATTCGGTGTGGGTTGCGATCCTGGCGCATTTCACGCATAACTGCATGGCGGCTCTCAGCCCGCTGTTCGCTCCGGGGATTCCAGGAGCGACAACGGAGCCCGAGCCCGGCGTCTTCCAACCCCTGTGGCTGGACTTGCTCGGCCTCGCTCTGCTCATGGCCGGGATGGTGATCTTCGCCGCCGCGACATCATCCCGCACCGCCGAGCACGCCCCCGCTGACACGCGCGAAGAGGCCTGCGGCGATTCGCGGTGAGCGCGCCGCCGCTGCACGAGGCGCAAGGGGAGGGGCGGGCGGGCGTGCTCCACCGGCGAGGGCGCCGGTGCCACAACAGGGGCCGGCTTGAAGCCGTTCCGGCAGAAGACAAACGCGGAGGCCGCGGAGATTGCGGCGCCGCAAGCTTCGCAGTACACTGGGCCGGCGGCTTGGTAAACGGCGTCTGTGGGAAGAGGGGAATCTGCCGTGTCGGCGTTGTCGAGGCAGGAACGCATCGAGGCGTACAAGTCGCTCGGCCGTGAGGCGGACGCCTTGGCCGGGGTAACCGGTTACTGTCCCCGGTTAACCGGTTAACCCCCCGGGGTAACCGGTTACTGTCCCCGGTTAACCCGGTTAACGCCCCGGTTAACTCGGTTAACGGTCCGGTTAACCCTCTGATGAAGACGAGTCCGCGATGGCCACGGATGGTTCATCGGGGAAATGGGGGTTAAGACGGGCCAAGCGATACGGAGGACGATATGATCATTACGCGAAGAAGTATGTTGGCAGGGGGCCTGTCTGCGTGTTGCGCGTCCGTGCTCGGCGCGCCGAAGGCCAAGGCACAGCGAAAGGAGGACATGGCTTCACTTCTCGATGCGATGACGCCCCTCGACTACGGACGCTCTTTCATCTGCCACCCTTCCCCTGTGAATTCGGTGCGGTTCTGGATCGAGAGCCGGACGCGCATCATGGACGCGAAGGAGGGGACGTCGCGAGACTACTACCAATGCGCGTCGTGCAAGAGTGAGAATACCTTTGCCAAGCGCGACCTCTTCAAACAGGACAACTACGACTTCCTCCCCATCGTAAGCGGCGAGTACGTTCTTATCTTCCGGCGTCCGGTTCGGCTCAGTGATGCCTATCGAAGCATCCGCAAGGCGTCGGCCGTCTGGGGTGCGCCGATCCTGAAACTCGCCGAAGCCGAGAAGGCGAGGGAACTGGACTCGTGGGAGGCCATGCGCGACGCCACGGCCGAGGCCACGCCGATTGTGACCCAGACCCTCTTGACCAATGAGGAAACGGGCCTTCAGGCCATCATCGAGTGCCCGGTGAAGACGATGAACATCAGCCATGACCAACGCATGTACCAAGTCGACACCGGCCCCGTCGCGCTGCCCGACCTGTCGAAGCGCTACGACCCGGAGATTGACTGCCTCAAGCTCGCCTTCATCGCCCTCAACGCGCCCGACTTCGCCGACTTCGTCGTCGAGCAGCCCACGGCCCTGTCCGAAGACGGCACCGGCGAGCCCGAGACCTATCATTACTCGAAGCCCCTCAGCGTCCCCGCACTGAACCGAGTGCTTTCGTTGGACTGATATGGGGATCCGGGGGACACGGTGCCGACTCCTTGCCCCGGCAAGCCCGAAGGAAGAAGGGGGAAAGGGGACGGGAACGGCTTGTTTGCCGCAATATTCTGAAAGATGAGTCAACCGGCCGCCGGCCAACACCAACGAACCCAGGGCGCCATGGCCTCCGCCTGACACGGAGGACAGACATGGGCACGCTTCTCGAAAGGACGAACAAGGCCGCGGGGCCGCCCGGAGCAGTGCGAAGGGCGGACTCGATGGGCAGGGGCGCTCGATTCTGCAACGGCAGAGGAGGAGGTGTCGCAAAACGGGGCCGCGGGCGGAATCAGCCCATTGATTTATAAGGACTTACGCATGGCATCGCGATTGCTCCCCCCCCCTCAGGCAACGTAAGGAGCACGTCCGCGATGGAACTGACACTGGTTTTGCTGATTCTGCTGCTTGTGATGGCGCCGGGCCTGGCCTTGGCCGTCGGGTTCGGGGCGCTGCTGGTTCTGCCGGTGTATCTCGTTTTCTCGTCGACACTTACGGTCCTCT
>JAFGTL010000345.1 GCA_016934125.1 Candidatus Hydrogenedentota bacterium | reverse complement strand
GTCGGTGCCCTTGATCGTGTCGCCCCGGGAGGTGATGTGGTTGACGCCGAACGAGAGGAACGGTTCGCCCTCGGGCGACACGAACCACCACCGGCCGTCCTGTTCCTCAAGGCGGAACTGCTCGCCCGGGGCGAACTGGGGAAGCGGCGTATCGGCGCCCGGGGTCACGCCGTCGCCGGTTTTGGCCCGGCATGAGCTCATTGCGCAGAGCGCGACGCCCAACAAGGCGGCAGTATACAGTCTTGATCGCATGGCTTCGTCTTCCTCACGGCTTAAAGGTGTTGTCGCCAGGATAGCGCCTCGGGCGCGGTGCGTCCAGTCGAGAGGGCAGCGGCGGGGCGGAATCCCCGGAATCCGTGGGCTAGATAAGGAATGGGGCGGGCCGAACTCGGCCCGCCCCACCCTGCTTGACTGGGCTGTTGTGCTGCCCGGTGCTAGATCTGAGGCATCACGGTCGCGCCGAAGGCTGCCGTAACCGGATGGTCGCCCGGCCACTTGACGAACTTGACGTGGCCGTCGAGATACATGACATTGCAGCCGCCGGGCGTGTGGTTGAACTCGACGCCGCCCCCTGCACCGCCGCCCTGCGGCCAGGTCGTGAAGTTGTCCCACATGACGGCCAGTTCACTCTGCCCCACGTTCGTGGCGGCGGGGTTGTTAATGTCCGTGACGAGGAACCGCTCGATACCTTCCCGCAGGCGAAGTGCGTGGAAATCAACAAACTCCCAGTCATCCTCGAACACGCTGTCGTCGCCGGAGTTATACCAGTCGTCGCTGATGGCGAGATACATCTCACCGTAGGCGCCGACGTAGTAGGGATTGTATGTGCCCGCCACCGGCGTGCCGGTGAGGTAGGTCACCCAAGCCGTCTGCCAGTCGATGGATTTGTCGTTGGGATCGACGCCGTCCTCGACCATGTCCTCGCCCTTGACGGCCCACGCGAAGTAGGTATACGACCACGCGCCCTCGGCATAAGTGAGGTAGCAGGGCTTCGGGTTGCCCGTCAGGGCGTCCCGATCAATGGTCGGGTCGGACGGGCAGGCCTGGATGTTGGGATCCGTCGCGTACTCGGGATACACCTGGCTCATCTCGGGTGCGCCCGCGGGATAGGCGATCCGCTCTTCCGCGCCTTGGGGCGTCCAGCACACGTACATGCCCCAAGACGGCCAAACCTCGCCTTTGGACTCGTTGGCGAACATCTTGAAGATGATGCCCCATTGTTTCAGGTTGTTTGCGCAGCTCGCACGCCGTGCGGCCTCGCGGGCGCGAGACAGCGCCGGCAGCAGGATCGCGGCAAGGATACCGATGATCGCGATCACGACAAGCAACTCGATCAACGTGAACCCCTTCCTCCTAACCATAATGATGACTCCCTTGCCCATCTTGGGCAAACTCGCCCCGCTTGCGTCGGGGCCTTGATTCTCCAGTTCGGTCAATCGTTGCCCGGCACAGTCCTGGTTCCGCCGCGCATCACCTCCCTTCGTATGGAGTCATTCTCGCCCGTCACGCCTTGTGCGGCCGTGGACGGCACCTCCTCGTGCTCCCAGCACCGGATGCAGGAACACGGTTCAGAAAAGCCCCTGGGTCACCAACCGTTTCATGGTGCGGATCACCGTCTCCCGCGACACCTCGTCCCGATGGGAGATCCACCACGACATCACGCGCTCCCCCATGCCCCACACCGCATGGGCGGCCACGGAGAGTTCGACATCCGGACTGAGATCGCGCCCGTCAATGAAGTCCTGGGTGACATCCACGATGCGATCCTCCCAGAAGTCGCGCCAAAGCCGGAGGAACTCACGTCCCTCCTTGGTTTCGCCCGAAGAAAGTCTCCACAGGAACATGAATTCGTTGGTGTACCGCTCGGCGAAATCCATGAGCACGCCGAAGGCGGCCTCGAACCGGGAATCCCAGTCGTTTTCGAGCCGTTCGGGGATTCGATCCAGTTCGCGCACCAGTTTCCCGAAGCAATCGAGGGCGACCTCCTCGGTGAGGGCATCCTTGTCTTTGAAATGGCAGTAGAACGAGCCCACAGACACCTCGGCGCGATCCGTGATGTCCTTGATGGATACGGCGTGGGGGGCTTTCTGGGCGACGAGTTCGATCCAGGCGCTCATCAGGCGCTGGCGGGTGTCGAGCCGACTGCGCTCACGGGCGTTCGAGGGCCGCTTCTCCTGTGAGGCGGCAAGGGCCTCGCTCCATAGATCCCTGCTAGTCGCCATATCAGCCACTCCGCTCCGCTCCCATGCACATGATATTGAATGTACATTCAGTGAATAAATCATTTATACCCCATCCCCCATCCCCTGTCAAGAGGTTTCTCTGCCCTGCCCCCGTCGCTCGGCCTGTTACGGGCACGAACGGACTGCCACCTGGCGCCAACGCTGGAGTCTGGAATAAATGCTGACAGGAGGTTAGAATGGGCTTTCCATGGGGACACTGCGTGAGCGGGCTGGCGAATCCAGGGCGGGCTCCTTCGAAGCGGAATGGCAGAGACAGACCACATCAGAAAGTTGGAGGCCGAGGTCGAGCGGCTGACCTCGGAGGTGCAGGGACTGCGTGCGCGACTGGCACACGAGGGGCCGGGCGGCGAGGAGCCCGTCCCACTGCCGCAACGCCCACCCCGGCCCTGGCTGAACCGTCTCCTGCTGGTGCTCATGACCGCGGGAGTCGGGGCGGCTACATTCACCTACTTGCTGAACGAGGGGATTGCGTTTTCGCGGTTCGGGGACACGGCGAACCAACTGGCGTCGATCCGGCTGGACTATGCGTTGCTGGCCTGCGCATGTGTTGCCGCGTTGGCCGTTCTGGCCTATGTGAGCCACCGATGGTTGACGTTTCTCTCGTTTGCGTGGCTCGCCGTGTACATGACGTACGCGCTCCACTTCGCGCAGAAACCCGGGGCGATTCCGGGCGGCCCGTTGACGTACTTCTGGATGTCGGCGGCGTTCTTGACAGCCTGCTATCTGTTGGTGGCTTCGGGCTGTATCCGTGAATCGCGCAAGCGGACGCGGCGAGGCCGCACGGCGGCCGTGCTGGCCTGGGCGAACTCGATTGCGTACTTCTACTATGTCGGCTCGGGAGTGCGGGCACACGTACCGCGCTACGAGCCGGCCTTCCTGCTTGGATTCACGTGTGTGCTGGCGGCCTTCGCGATCCTTGCGGAGACCTCGGGGCCGCGGCGCAACTACCTGTTTCAGGCGTTTGTCACGAAGACGATCATCGTGTGTACGCTGGCGTTGCACGCCTTCATCAAGGGCGAGTGGCTCTGGATCGCCATGGCGGTTGAATGCGTCGTGCTGGCCGTGGCCTATCAACGCAGCGGCGTCGTCGTTCTCAAGGTGTTGAACCTCCTGCTGCTGCTTGTCACCTTCGTATTCTGCATCCAGGCCGTCAAAGTAACCGACTCCGTGGCGATCGGCCCGCGGCAAGTGCCGGCATCCTGGCTCTTCGGCACCAGCGTGTCCGGCATCTTCCTCTTCATCGCGTGGTTCTACGAGCGCTTCACAGGCCGGCTCGGCCCGGCCGATCGGCGGCTCAGTGGCCACTGGTTTCTCGCGGACACGCCGTTCGACGTGCCTTGCGCAACGGCGGCCATGATCCACGCCGGGGCGGCGGTGTTGATCCTCGTAACGATCACCATCGTCAACCTGGGCGACCAAACCGCGCTGCCGTACGTGCTCGCGGCCGAAAGCGTCGGCCTGATCGTCCTGGGCCTCCTGTTTCGGACGCCGCAGATCGAGGTGGGGGCCGGCCTGATGCTGGTGGCGGCCCACGTGTGCTACTACTTCTTCCTGGGACTGGATCGGCCCGCGCTCGATCAGCGGCCGTATGCGTTATCGAGCGCGGCGGTGATGGCAGGGGTGACGTATATGGCGGGGTTCCGCTGGGAACGCTGCCTGCGGCAGATCCCGACGGCGGGCTCCTCCGAGCACCACGCCATGGCCGCGGTACCTTGTGTGCTCGGGAGCGCCATGCTGGCCACCATCATCGAGCGGGGGCTTGAGGGGGCCCACGTGCCCGTGGCGCAGAACGTACTCGGCGTTGTCCTCATTGCCGCCGGATGCGGGCTCCGGTATCCGCCGATCACCGTGTCCGGTGTGGCCGCGCTGGCGTTCGCGGCGGGGACGTTTCTGACGCGCCTGTTCAGCGTCGAGCATCCGCTCATGGCGCAGCCCCATGCCGTACTGTGGCTGGCCCTGTTCCTCGGGGGCTACATCGCGGCGGAACGCGCACTCGCGCTCGCAGAGCGCAGACAAGGCGCCCCTACGCCTGCCGGGGATGCCACCCGTACGGTGATCGTGCTGGCGGCGGCGGTGCTCGGGCTGTTGGGCCTGGGCGAATGGGCGCCGTCGGCCCAGCGGACGTTCTGCTGGCTCGGGCTCGCGACCATCGCGACGATTGGGGGCCTGCTGACGGGCGACGGCCGCTACCGGTGGACGGCCGTGCTCGTTCTGGTGGTGACGGCCACCGCCGCGATCCGCCAGGATGTGTCACGGCTCCCCGCGGCAACGCTGTATCAACATCTGGCCGTCGGCGCGGCCGTGTTCGTCGTTCTCGTCTCCTCGTGGTGCTATCCGTTCTTCCGCCGGCGCGCACTCCGGGCGGCCCATGCGGATGACGGGACGGGTGCGTCCCACCATGAGTGAGGCCCGGGCCGGGGCCGAGCGCGTGTGCGCCACCCTCTCAGGGGCGGGCTACCGCGCCCTGCTTGCGGG
>JAFGTL010000344.1 GCA_016934125.1 Candidatus Hydrogenedentota bacterium | reverse complement strand
CGGCACGGCCGACCTTGTCGGCCTCGGCGAGGCGGGGCTGTGGTGCCTGTTCGCCAGCGCCATCGACGGCGGCGTGCGCAAGACGGTGATCGACGCCGACGATTTCGACAACACCGACGACGCCGCCTGGGAGGAGCGCTGCCACATCCCCTGCATCCGCAGCATCGGCGACGTGGCCACCGCGGCGGCCCTCATCGCGCCGAACCGGCTTACCGTGTTCAACATGGGCCGCCGGTTCGACGGCCGCTCGATCGCGGCGGTGTTCGAGCGCGTCGCGCCCGAAGCCCTGGCCATGGCCGATCAAGACGTAGGCCCGGACGAGCTTGTCCGCGGCCTGTGCGGATAGCGCGCCGTGGCCGCCGAGGCACTGCGCGACAGGTTGGCCCACGTGGCCGACCTCCACTTCTGGGAGGTCGTGTGGAATCCCTTGCGCCTGCTCAACAAGCGCGCTCTCGGCAACCTGAACGTTCTTCTCCGCCGCCGCAGGCAGTTTCCCATGGAACGCGCCGAGTCCTTCGTTGACGCCGTCGTCTCGGCCGGATGCCCCACCGTGCTGCTCACGGGCGACTTCTCGTCCACCTCCACGGACGCCGAGTTCGCCATGGCACGCGCCTTTGTCGATTCGCTCCGCGCCCGCGGCCTCAACACGCCCCTCCTGCCCGGCAACCACGACGTCTACACCTTCGAGGCGGCGCGCACCGGCCGGTTCGAGCGGCATTTCGCCGATCTCCTCCCCGAGGGCGGCTATCCGTGCCGCCAGAGCCTGCCCGGCGGCACGCCATTGATCCTCGTGCCTACGGTGCGCCCGAACCTCCTGTCCTCCCGCGGATCCGTGCTGGACGAAACCGTGGCCGCCGTGGCGGAGTTGCTCCGCGACGGCACCGGCCCTGCCATCGTCGCCGGCCACTTCCCGGTGCTCGATCATGCGCCGGGCTATCACCTGACGCGCGGCAGACGCCTTCGGAACGCCGCCGCCCTCCGCGCCGTTCTCGGCCAAGCCGGCCGCCCCATCCTCTACGTGTGCGGCCATACCCACCGGTTCAGCTACGCCCGCGACGCCCGCTTCGCCGCCGTCTCCCACCTGTGCACCGGGGCGCTGTTCCGCGTCAACCGCGCCCAAGGCCTGCACGGCGAGTTCGCCGAGATCCACGTGCACGCCGATCGATTCGGTGTGATCCGGCACGTGTACACCCAGGCGTGGGCCAGCCACGCCCTCGAGCCCGCACCACCCGAGATCGCGCCCCAGAACGTCTGGTAGCGAAGGGCGGCGCGTCCGTAGTCTTTGACGGTATGCGGGTTCCGCTCGGCCACATGGCCACCCGCCGGGTGAGAACTGCGTGAGCACAGATAGCGTGGCCGAGCTTGCCTTACGCGCCGCACCCGAGGTTACGGGGGCGATTTCGGCCGCGTCTGGGCCTTGTGATTTCGCGCGGGCCCTGTGGTATGCTACCCCTTTCGGCAACCGAGCGTAATCCCGGCGACGGGCGCCGCGGATGCGCCACAAGCATGACGGTTCCCACGGCTTGAATCAGGAGAAGACTCATGAAGCAGGAGAAATCAAAGGGCATGACGCGGCGCGAATTCGCCAGGGCCTCGGCGGTGGCCGGGCTCGCGGCAGTGGGCGTGGCATCGTCGAGCCGCACGGCACGGGCGGCCAACGCTGACACGCTCAAGGTCGGGCTCCTGGGCTGCGGCAGCCGCGGCTCGGGGGCGCTGCGCGACTGCCTGACGGGCAACAAGAATGTCCGAGTCATCGCGCTGGCCGATCTGTTCGACTACAAGGTCAAGGACACGCGCGACAGTATCGAGAAGGCCTTCGCGGATCAGAACGGCATCGACGACGGCCATTGCTTCGTCGGCCTTGACGCGTACAAGCAAATCCTCGAGACGGATATCGACATCCTCATCGAAGGCACGCTGCCGTACAGCCGGCCCAAACACATTGTCGCGGCGGTGGAAGCCAAGAAGCACATCTTCTCCGAGAAGCCGTTCGCGTCGGAGCCGGCCGGCGTCCGCATGATCATCGACGCCTGCAGGAAGCACAAGGAACAGGGCTTCTCCTTTGTCGGCGGCACCCAGCGGCGCCACAACAAGGCCTACATCGACACGATTAAGAAGATCCATGACGGCGCCATCGGCGACGTCGCCGCGATGCGCGTGTACTGGTGCGGCGGCCTGCCTTTCACCCGCGATCGCAACCCCGGCGAGAGCGACTTCTCGTACCGCATCCGCAACTGGTATGCTTACTGCTGGGTGTGCGGCGACAACATCGTCGAGCAGCACATCCACAACCTCGATGTGGCCAACTGGGTGCTCGACGCCCATCCCACCCAGGTGTTCGCGTCGGGCGGCCGGATCTGGAAGCCCCGCAACGAGAAGTACGGCGATCTCTGGGATCACTTCTCCTGCGATTACACCTACCCGAACGACGTCCACGTGTTCAGCTTCTCCCGGCACTGGGACGGCTGCGCCGGGGATGTGTCTGAGTGGGCCTACGGCTCGAAGGGCAAGAGCAAGTGCTGCGACATGGGCGATGGCGGCGGCACCCGCGACTACGTCCAGGAGCACATCGATCTCGTCAAGAGCATCACGGGCGAAGGCCCCTACTACCACGAGGGCGAGCGCATCGCGGAGAGCACGTTGACGGCCATCATGGGCCGTATGTCGGCCTACACCGGCAAGGTTGTCACCTGGGATGAGGCCATGAAGGCCGACTTGTCCCTCGTGCCGGAAGAGTGGAGTTTCGAGAAAGAGTACCCCGTCGGGCCGATCCCCTGCCCCGTTCAGGTGTAAGGCCGGCCCCGGGCGGGCGTTTTTCAACAAGGCGGCCCTCGATCGGGCCGAGGAGGAATAGGATGAAGCGACGCAGCTTCCTGGCATCCTGTACAGCGGCCGCGGGCGGCCTGTCCGTGGCCAGGGCGGCGGCAGCCGCCGGCGACACCACGTCGCTGAATGGGGCCTTCAAAGACGCCCCGCTGCGGTTTTCGTTGCCGCCGGGTTGGTTCAACGGCTCCTTCGAAGAGAAGCTCGATCAGATCGCCGCGCTGGGCGTCCCGGGCTATGAGATCCTCAATCCCGGCATGGATCCCGCCGAGATGAGACGGCTCGGCGATGCGCGCGGCCTGCAATTGAGTTGCATCGGCGGCGCCGGCCGCATCGAGCCCGGACACATGGTGCGCGCCGAAGACCACGACAAGGTCGAGCAGATGTTCCGCGAGCGCGTGGTGATGGCGAAAACGTTGGGCGTCAAGGTGCTCATCGGCCTGACGGGCAACGTCGTCGAGGGCTTGTCCGACGACGAGATGACGGCCAACTCGATCGCCTGCCTCAAGCGCCTCGCGCCCATCGCCGAGGAGAACGACGTGGTGATCGTGATGGAGGCGCTGAACGTCCTCGTCAACCACGGCGGGTTCTTCCTGACGCGCACCGATCAGACCATGGCCATGCTCGAAGCCGTCGGCAGCCCGAACGTGAAGATGTGCTACGACATCTACCACCAGCAGATCACCGAGGGCAACCTGATCCGCAACTTCACGGAGAACATGGAGCGGATCGGCCATTTCCACGTCGGCGACAATCCCGGCCGCCAGGAACCCGGCACCGGCGAGATCAACTACTACAACGTGTTCAAGGCCATCTACGAAGAAGGATACGCCAAAGGGCGCTACGATGGATTCGTCACCTTCGAGTGCGGAAACTCGAAAGACACGCCCCGTGCGCTCAATCGTATCCTCGATTGTCTCGATTGGGCCTGAGAAACCGAACACGGTAGACTTGCACAGGGGGCACGGCCCACGCCGTGCCCCCTGTGCTGTATAGCCTGCGGAGGAGGTCGTCCATGTCGACACTCATCGTTCTCGGGGGCCTGGGATGGTGCCTGTGCGCCGGGGAGACGGATGGTATCCCCTTGAGTGATATCCATTTACGCGATCCGTTCATTCTGCCCGTCGCCCACGAAGGCAAATACTACCTCTTCGGCACGGGCACTCATCTGCCGCCCGGGCCGGGCTTTGACGGCTTCGTCAGCACCGATCTCGCCCATTGGCAGGGGCCGTTCAAGGTGTTCCGCGGCGATGCCGCCTTCGAGGGCACCCGCGACTTCTGGGCGCCCGAGGCCCACGCCTACCAGGGCCGCTACTACCTGTTCGCTACGTTCAAGGCGCCAAACGCCTGCCGCGGCACGCGCATTCTCGTGGCCGACAAGCCCGGCGGCCCCTACCGGGCCCACAGCGACGGGCCCGTCACGCCGCCGGAGTGGGAATGCCTCGACGGCACGCTCTTCATCGATGAGGCGGGCACGCCATGGATGGTGTTCTGTCACGAGTGGGTGCAGGTGGGCGATGGCGAGATCTGCGCGATCCGGCTCTCCCCCGGGTTGGACGGGCCGGTTGGCGCACCCATCCTGCTGTTCCACGCCTCGGATGCGCCCTGGGCCGACCACGCGATCAAGCGGCCTAACATCAAGGAACCAGACGGGTTAGTGACGGACGGGCCGTTCCTGTATCGCGCCGGCAACGGCCATCTCCTCATGCTGTGGTCGAGCGCCGGGAAGAGCGGCTACCGCCTCGGCGTGGCCCGCTCCGAGTCCGGCGCACTCACCGGCCCCTGGCTCCAGGAGTCCGAGGCCCTGTTTGCCGACGACGGCGGCCACGGCATGCTCTTCCGCTCCTTCGACGGCGACCTTCTCCTCTGCCTCCACGCACCGAACCGGCGATCCGAGGAACGCCCCCGCCTCTTCTCCGTATCCGAGGCCGACGGCCGCCTGGCCATCGCCCCATTCCAGCCCGCCGGCCCCGATGACGCGCAACAAACGCCCTCTCCTGCGGTAGAATGAGAGGGAGAGCCCTGTCCCAACCGGTGGAGACAGGCAACACGGGATACCGCTCGTTTATGACCTTTCGGGCTGTCGCAGCGCTGGCCCTTGCCGCCGCAGTGTCCATGGCGGGCGCTCTGGCCAGCGGGGAGGCCCTCGCGCCCTTGCCGCGGGGGGCCGGGCCCCGCACCGGCACCGTCCTCGTCCTCGAGGTGACGCTTCCCGATCTCGCCGCCGTGGACGAGTTGACGCGGGCCGGCTACAACGTGGGCCACCTGCGCGGCACCGTCGCCACGGTACACGCCACGCCCGACGAGGCCGCCGCCCTCCGCGCCGCCGGATACGCCCTCCGCGAGACGGCCCGGCAACCGGCCCCGGTGTCCGCGTCCAAGGCTTCGGCATCCAAGGCCCTCGGCGTATACCACAGCTACGAGGGAATGACGGCGATCCTCCAGGACTATGCCACCGCCTACGGCGCCGGCCAGTCCACGAACCCGGATTTGTGCCGGTTGACGAGCCTGGGCCAGTCGGAACAGGGCCGCGAACTGTGGGCGCTGCTCATCACGGACAACCCGGACATCGAAGAGGACGAGCCCGAGTTCAAGTACATCGGCACCATGCACGGCGACGAGGCCCTCGGCATGGAACTGTGCCTATACCTCATCGATCGCCTGTTGAGCGGCTACGGAACCGACTCGCAGGTGACGGCGCTCGTCGACGACACGGCCATCTGGATCGTGCCCCTCATGAACCCCGACGGACACGCCGTCCAATCCCGTTACAATGCCCTCGGCTACGATCTGAACCGCAGCTTCCCCATCTATCCAGACGATTACACCGGGAATCTGTTCGACGACGAGCCGCTCGATGCGGATGGGCGCCCCGCCGAGGTGGTGCGCGTCATGGAATGGACGGCCGCCAACAGTTTCGTCCTCGCCGCCAACCTCCACACCGGCGAACTCGTAGTCAATTACCCCTACGATGAAGATGGCGTCGCCTCCGGCGACGACGCGCCCACCCCGGACGATCTCCTCTTCGAAGACGTGTCCCGCCGGTACTCCATCCACAACGCCCCCATGTGGGGCACCCCCTTCTTCGATGACGGCATTACGAACGGCTCGGCGTGGTACGCCGTGTTCGGCTCGATGCAGGACTGGAATTACCGCTACGCGAGCTGCAACGAGGTTACCATCGAGTTGAGCCGCACCGAACGGCCCGACGAGTCGGAGATTCCCACGTACTGGGCCGACAACGAGACCTCCATGCTCAGTTACCTCGAGGCGGTGCACATCGGGGTGCGCGGCCTCGTCACCAGCGCCTACTCAGGCGCCCCGCTCTGGGCCAAAGTCACCGTCCATGACAACGCCCACCACGTGTTCACCGACGCCGACGTAGGCGATTACCACCGCATGCTGCTTCCCGGCACCTACACGCTCACCTTCACCGCCGACGGCCACTATCCCGCCACCGTGGAAGACGTCGTCGTTGTGGATGGCGCCGCCACCCGGCTCGACGTCGCCCTCACGCCCCTGCCGTATTCGGCCGATGTCGACGGCGACGGCGACGTCGACTCGGTGGACATTCAGTACATCGTCAACGCCGCCCTCGGGCTCACCGTGCCCTACGATTGCGACCTCAACGAGAACGGCGCCGTCGACGCCGTGGACGTCCAACTCGCCCTGTTCGCCGACCTCCTCCTGTAGCCGGGACACGCCTGACGATTGCACGGAATGGCCGGTGTTGGGTATACTTGCGGGCCGGAAGCCGGGCGGCTTCCAGCGCCTTCTGAGTAGCCATAATCTGGAGTCGACAACCTATGTCCGGACATTCGAAGTGGAGCACAATCAAGCGGAAGAAAGGTGCCGCGGACGCGAAGCGGGGCAAGGTGTTCTCGAAGCTGGCCAAGGAGATCACCGTGGCCGCGAAGATGGGCGGTGGCGATCCGACGATGAATCCGCGGCTGCGCACGGTGCTGTTGGCCGCCCGGGCGGAGAACATGCCCAAGGACAACATCGACAAGGCCATCAAGAAGGGCACCGGAGAACTCCCGGGCGTTTCGTACGACGAGGTGCGTTACGAAGGCTATGCGGCGGGCGGCGTCGCGCTCATCATTGATGTGCTGACGGATAACAGGAACCGGACGGTGGCCGAGATCCGGCACCTGCTGGCCAAGCACGGCGGCAGCATGGCGGAGAACGGCGCCGTGACGTGGAACTTTGAGAACAAGGGGCTGATCACCATCGCGAAGGGCACGTTGAGCGACGACGACATGTTCGAGAAGGCCGTCGAGGCGGGCGCGGAAGACGTGGACACGGAAGGCGACTCGTTCGAGATCACGACGGGGCCGCAGGACTTGCACAGCGTGGCCGAGGCGCTCGAGGCCATGGGGCTCAAGCCGGAATCGGCCGAACTCGTCATGCAACCCAAAACCACCATCGCGGTCGAGGGCAAGGACGCGGTTCAGGTGCTGCGCCTGATGGATGTACTCGAAGATCAGGACGACACCCAGAACGTGTACGCCAACTTCGACATCTCCGAGGAGGAGATGGCCGCCGCAATGGAAACGTGAATGCGAGTGATCGGGTTCGATCCCGGGACGGCCACCACCGGCTACGGCATCGTCGAACGCGAAGGCAACAAACTCCGCCACATCGACCACGGTACCATCGCCACGCCCGCCGGGCAGCATTTTGCGCTCCGGCTTGAGACGATCCACCAGCGGGTTGCGGAACTCATCGCTGGCCACCAGCCCGACGCCGTGGCCATCGAGAAACTCTATTTCTCCCGCAACGTGACCACCGGCATTACCGTCGCCCAGGCGCGCGGCGTCATCGCCCTGGCCGCGGCCCAGGCCGGCAAACCCATCGGCGAGTTCAGCCCCCTCGAAATGAAGAACGCCGTCGTCGGATACGGCAAGGCCACCAAGCGCCAGGTTCAGGAAATGGTGAAGATCCTCCTCAACCTGGACGCGCTCCCCCGGCCGGACGACGCGGCGGATGCGCTCGCCCTGGCCATCTGCCAGATCCACGCCGGCAACACCTTCCAGGCCCTTTCGGGCGGCTAGTCCCCCGGCGGCCTACGGCGCGATGAGCCGTTCGAATTCCTCGATATACCGGGCCGCGACCTCCGCCGAATGCACGATGAGCACGTTCTCGTCGTTGTCTTTCTCGGCCGACTGGCTGAGGTTGTAGCTGCCCGTGACCACCGTGGCCGCGTCGATGACGATCACCTTGTGATGCATCGTGTACGTGTTCCGATCGAGGTGGATCTCGGCGCCTCGTTCCGCGAGGTACTCGTCGCGGGAGTAGCGCGAGCCGGCCCCGCGCTCTTCGAACAGGCCGCGCACCCGCACCCCCTTCTTCATGCGCCCGGCCATGGCCTTGGCGATGTCGGTGGACGTGAACGCGAACGCCATGAACTCGATCTGCCGCGTTGCGGCCTTGATCTCGGCCACGATCTCGTCGGCCACGTCGTCCTCCGGGGCGAAATAGCATTCCACCGTCACCTCGCCGACGCGGAGCACGGGGATCAGCGTGTTCGCGGGCGAACGGGGGCCGAACCGGCTATCGCGGAACATCTCCTGGAACTCGCCCGTGTAGTCGATGGCGAGTTCCTGCGATTCGATGAGGAGGGCGTTATTGTTGTTGCGGAACAGGCCGTTCGAGGTGATGTTGGTCGAGCCGGACCACACCCGGAGCCCGTCGACTACACAGAACTTGTTGTGCATGAAGGCGTTGCGCTTGTCGAACACAACCGGGATGCCGGCCCGGATGCAGGCCTGAACGGCCTCGCGCCCCTCGTATTCCGAGTCGGACACGATGGCCACATCGACGCCGGCCTCGTGTTTCGCTACGAGTGCCTCGGCCGCCTCCGCCCACTCGAGGTCGAAAAACGCACAGTGAATCGATTCCTCAGCGCTCTCGATCAAATCGAGGAACTCGCCGTCGATGCCGTTCCGCTGTCCGGGCTCGACGGGCGCGAAGTACACGGCGATCCGGCCCTCGGCCGCCGTAAACGGGCCGGGCCCGCCCGCGCCCGGCAGGGCGGGCAGCAGCGATTCGATCTTCTCGACCTGCGGTTCGGCGCGGCCAGCCACGTCCCGCGCCTGATCGATGAGGCCATCGGCGCGGCTGGCCAGTCCCGAGCACCGCGCGGCGAGGTCGCGCAGCGAGCCGCCTTGGTGGAGGTAGAGGGCCAGCCCAGCTACTGCGGCCAGCACCGCCACCGTCAGCGCGATGAAGACGCGCCGTGTCAGTCGTGTGAAGAATCCCGGCATGACATGCCCCTCAGGCCCGGGCCGGACGGATCGACAGATCTCCCCCTACGCATCTCTACCAGGCCTGCGCTGGAACGGGCCTCATCGGGGCCGGCCGGGCCGCGTGGGCCCACGCGCCGCTACAGGACGACGATGCCCAGCAT
>JAFGTL010000343.1 GCA_016934125.1 Candidatus Hydrogenedentota bacterium | reverse complement strand
TGGGTGAAGAACTGCGTGCCCGGACGCAGTCCATCCTGGGGAACCGGTATTTCCTGGAAGGCGATTGGCGCGGCGAGATACCGCTCAAACAAAGGGAGGCTTCATGCGCACTCGTATGGGCACCATGATCCGGCGGGCCACCTGGCCGTGCGCGCTGGCCATGCTGCTCCTGCCGGCGGCGAGCGGTGCGGCGCCCGCGGTGCGCGGGAACTGGGCCGACGGCGCGTGCAGTGTCGCCGGCGAGGGATGGACGGCGGGCTTCCAGCGCGGCGCCGAGGGGATCGTGCTGGAATCGGGTGGCGTGCGTGTCACGGTGGCGCCGTTCGGACAGGGAAGTGCTCCGCCCCTCGAGGCCTGTGCGGTGACGCGGGAGGGCGATGCCGCAGTCGCGCATGCCAGGTTCGGGCATGACGATGGTTCGCGCTTGATGACACTGCGATTCGACGAGGCCGGGCTCGTTGCCCTGACGCCTGGCCCGGGCGCAGCCGGCGCGGAACTGGCCTGTGACGTAGCGGTCGGCGTTCTGCCCGGCCATCGCCTGGACGACGTCCTCTTCTTCGCCG
Source organism: Candidatus Hydrogenedentota bacterium (assembly GCA_016934125.1). Classification (GTDB taxonomy): domain Bacteria; phylum Hydrogenedentota; class Hydrogenedentia; order Hydrogenedentales; family SLHB01; genus JAFGTL01. Next base: position 2,528 of record JAFGTL010000343.1, on the reverse strand, counting down.
ATGAGTTCGACGGCGTGGGCGAAGTCCACATTCCCTCGGAGAACTGGTTCGCGGCCTTGATCGGGGAAGGCGACGGGCTTCTGGCCTGCGGGTGGGAAGGGGAGGGGGCGGGTATCTCGCTGCGGCGCGACGACGCGGCCTCCGCGTTTCGGGCGATCCGGTTGGCCCCGAAAACCGGGCCCCTCTACCTCCAGCTACTGGCGGCGCCAGGCCTCTGGCATTGCGAGGAGTTGCAGCTCGATTACCTCGAAAAGGACGTGAAACTCGACTGGCACCGGCCGGTTCCCGCGGCCTATCGCACCCAACTCACGTTACGAGGGCAGACGGCCGCGCGGCGCACGTACGCCGTCGGCTCGGTGCGCCATGAGCGCTGGGCGCCCGAGGTAGGGTTCTACGTCTGGCCGGCCTGGTTTGACGGCGATCAGGCCTGCCTTCATCTAGGCAAGCGGATTCCGCCGAAAGGCCGGGCCGTGTTCTATCCCTTCGTGGGCGCGGATGCTTCGATGTGGGGCGCGCTCGAGAAGACGCCTGTAGCTGCGATGGTGGCCGCACGCGCAGCGGCGCGCGCCGTCCCGCGCGAGTCCGCCCGGCCGCCCACCGTGGGCTACATCGTGTGCTGGGGTACCTTTCTCCTTCGCCGCACGATCTACGCCGCCGGTGCCCAGTGCCGTGAAAAGGCCTTCCTGGACGAACACAACGCCTTCCTGACGGAGGCGGTGGTCGAGGTTCAGCGCCGCCACGTCGAGTACGCCCGGTTCATCGAGACGATGCGCGGCCGTATCCAGGCCTGGATCGACGAGGCGGAGGATGGCGCCGTGCGCGGCTACCTCGAAAGCATGCTCGCCCATGTCGAGGACTTGGACGAACAACACCGCCGCGAGATGGTTGCGTTCGGGGGCAAGACGCCGGAGGATCACATCGCGCGCGCCCGGGCCAACCAGGAGCGGCTCGCGGAACTGTGTGGAACGCCCGGCACGGAAGTGTTCCCCGAATGCTACGAGTTGATCGATCAGCTCAACCGGCTTTCGGCGGGCCACAACGAACAGACGGGCATGCGGTTTGGCCTGTTGAACCGCGCGTGGGCCCACGACGCGGCCGTCGAGGCGGCCGATCTGCCGGGCGCCGTCCCGTACGCGCAGGATATCCGTGCGGCCATCCGGGACGCGCTGAACCTGGCCCAGTGGTGAATTCCGCGAAGCCGGCGGCCTACAGATAGCCCAGCGCTTCCAGTTCCTCACGGACCGCGGGCGGGATGTCGGCCTCTTCGGGCCGAACGAATCCCAGGGACTGCCGCATGGCGGCCTCACCGGCCTGCAGGTCGGCGAGAGCCCGCCGCATCTCGCCGAGGACCTCCGGCCGTTCGTCCGTCAGCGAGATCCGTTCGTAGGGATCGGCCTCCAAAGCGAACAGGAGTTCCTCCCCGGTTCCGGGGAACGCGATGTACTTCCAGTCGCCGGCGATGACGGCGGCGCACTCGGGCCCGGAGTGCGGATAGCCGCTGGGAAGGCGTTGGGTCGCGGAATCATCCGGGGCGCCTGCGAGCAGGGCGCTCCAGCCGGGCACGCTGAGTGCGCCGGGGTCGTGGGACACCGAGAAATGATCGAGGATCGTCGGCGTTGCGCCGGCCGTCAACACCGCCTGTTCGATCACCGCGCCGGGGCGGGGCTCGTTTTCGCGTTTGACGATGAGGGGAAGCCGGATCAACTCGTTGTACAGCGTGTGCCCGTGCTCGAACCCGCCGTGATCCCACAGCTCTTCCCCGTGATCCGTCGTCCCGATGATGAGCGCGTCATCGTATAGGCCCATTTCCTGAAGCCCCTTGAGCAAGCGGCACACCTGTGCATCGGCATAGCGGACCTCCGCCTCGTACAGGAGGCGGATCCAGGCCTGTTCGTCGGGCTGCGTTCCCCAGCGATTGTGAAGGACATCGATCTTGTTGGTGAAGCACGGTCCCCATCGCTCAACAAGAGGACTGGGTTCGAGCGACTCGGGTGGCGGGCAGTATGGCGTGTGGGGGTCGAAATAGTGTATCCACAGGAAGAAGGATACGCCGCGGTGGGCAGCGATCCACCGTAGCGCACGATCGGTGAGCATGGCGGCGTCGCCCTGTGGTGCGACATCGCGGAGAATGGTGCGCCGGGCGACGGCGCCACCGAAGATGCGGGCATCGGCACAGGGCGGTTTGGGAAAATGATCGTACGTGCCGAAGCCCTGGCCCAGGCCGAACGCCGTGGCGAGGAAGGGGTTGTTCACGAATGCCCCGCACACGATCCCGGCTTTGGACAGGCGTTCTGCGAGGGTATCGACAGCCTCGGGAAGCGACACGTCGCTGCTCACGGTGCCCGCCACGGCCGGGGTCAGGCCCGTGAGCATTGAGGTCATCGAAGGATACGTCCATGGCGAAGGGCTGTACGCACCGGTGAAGCGGACGCCATCCCGTGCGAGCGGGCCGAACGAGGCCGGACTCCCGGACTTGCCCGAGTACAGCGCGACGCAGTCGCGGCGGAGCGCATCCACCGTGATCAGGA
>JAFGTL010000342.1 GCA_016934125.1 Candidatus Hydrogenedentota bacterium | reverse complement strand
TCGAGTTTCTTCTTCAACGCCTGGATGTCCCCGCCTACCTTATCCGGCTCGATCTGGAGCAGGTAAAGGTGATACGTGCTCTTGATCCGCTCGTCATCGCCCGGCGGAATGAGGATGCCGTCCACCTTGCTGAACCGCCGGTTCAGGTATTGGGCCGCCCGCCTGCGCTTGGCGATGATGCCGCGCAGGCGTTTCATCTGTGAGAGCAGGCCGATGGCCTGAATCTCCGTGGTCGAATAGTTACCGGTGGCGAAGTAGCCGCCTTTGCCCTTCAGCGCCGGAACATCGTACAGCCAGTTGGGGATCGTGCGGGAAAGATCGAGTCCGAGGAACCGTGCCCGGCCGAGTTCCTTGCCGTACTCGGTGTTGGTGGACAGGATGCCGCCTTCGCCGAGGGCGGTGATGTTTTTCACTTCGTGGAAGCTGAAGGCCCCGAAATGGCCCAACGTGCCCGCCATCCGGCCCTTGTAGCTCGCCCCGAACGCGTGCGCCGCATCCTCGATCACGATGATGTCGTGTTTGCGCGCGAGTTGCATGATGGGATCCATGTCCACCGGGTAGCCGCCCAGGTGCACCGGAATGATCGCCTTGGTTCTGCTCGTGATCTTCCGCGCCACATCGGCCGGATCCATGTTGAGACTGCGCGGATCGACGTCGGCGAACACCACCCGCGCACCGATGCTGAGCGGATAGGCAATCGTCGCAATAAACGTGATGGGCGGGGCGATCACCTCATCGCCGGGCCGGAGGCCCGCAAACCGGTAGGCGATCTCGAACCCGGCCGTGGCATTCGTGAGGAACACCGTGTATTTCGCCTTGAGGAAGGCCGCACAGCGCTCTTCAAGCGTCTGCACGTTCTTGGCCAGGCTCAGCTTGCCCGCCGGCCGGCTCACCGCCCCGAGCCCGGCGAGGGCATCGCTCAGCTTCGCGAGCCGCGCATCATACTCCCGCTTCTTCCCCTCGGCGGGACGCACAAGGAACTTCACCATATCGAGGATGTCCTGCTCATGGACATCCTCCCCGACGGCAGCCCAAGGCACGCGCGCCGCGCCCGTCGAGTATCGGAAATCGGTGACTTTCTCTTTCTTCGGCATGGTGGTTCTCCCTTTCTCGCCCGTTGCCGGCCAACGGGCGCTGCATTCCGTTCATCTTCTCGTGTGCTTGGGCCGGTAATCGGGCACGTCCTGCGGCATGCTGCCTTCCGCGATGGACGTGGCCGCCAGGATGGCGGGCGCCGCCGTGTCGACGGCCTTGTACACGTCCAACTCGGCGGGCACGCCCCGCAACACCGCGTCCGCAAACTGGGCGTACACATAGAAATCGCTGCCGCCATGGCCGCTGGCCTCGTCGCGGCGGGGGCCGCCCGTCCAGGTGCGCGTCCACGGCATGGCGATGGCTTCGGGCGTCTCCCAGCCTTCGATCCAGAGCTTCGGCTTGTCCCACTCGGCGCGCGACCACTCGACGGCGCCCTCCGAGCCCTTGATGTGATACCAGTGGTGGGAGGTGCCGCCGCGGTGGATCACGGGTGTTGTGAAACCCGCCGCTACCTTCATCACGGCGTCTTTCTCGGTGTGCATCAGGGCCACCTGGATGTCGGGCGTCCGGATCTCCGGGTGCCGGTAGCCCTGCGCCCGCGTCGACATGCCGACGACGCGCTCGACGCGATCCTCGAGCACGTAGAGCAGCGGCGACAGCGTGTGGGGCAGGTAACAGATGGGCGGCTGTTTCTGCCGCCACGTGGGCGCGGCCTCGGGATGGGTGTGCGTCTCCTCAGGCCGCCAGAACGCCCCGTCGTCATCCTGAAAAAACAAGTCGGGGTAGTAGCCGATGTATTCGCCTTCGACATAGATGGGCGTGCCGATGACGCCGGACTGGACGATGGTGTGCCAGGCGCGGATGAAGCCCCAGAACCGCGTCTGTTCCATCAGCAGGAACACCTTGCCCGATTGCTCGACGCTCCGGACGATGCGCTCGCAGTCCGCGATGGTATAGGCGAGGGGCACTTCGGCCATCACGTGCAGGCCCGCATCGAGGGCCCGGCAGATCAGCGGGGCCTGCTTGTCGGCGTCCACGTGCACCGCCACGGCGTCCAGTTCCTCCTTGGCCAGCATCTCGTCGAAATCCGTGTACGTGTGAAGATCGACGCCGTACTCCTCATGGAACCGCGCACGGGCCCGTTCCGCGAGGGCCGGCCGGATGTCGCACGCGGCCACGGGCGCGTAGTCGTCGTAGCGCACGGCATTGTGGAGGCAGCCGAGAGCGCGGGAACCGAGCCCGGCCACGCCGAGCCGGATCGGATTCTCAATGGGCGGGGCATCCCCCCCATTCCGGCGCCCCCACTCTTCCAACAGCGTTGCTCGAATGCCCATGATTACGCTCCGCGTTCCGCTCTGGCCTGCGGAACCTGTTCGGTGGAAGCCCCTTCCCCGCCGTCCGAGCGGATCTCAACCCGGATGTCGCGCCCGTCGCCATCGAGTTGCACCACGCAATACTCCTGCCCCAACCGGCGCAACACCCCGGCGTTGGCCGGCGCTCCATCCACGCATACCGCGGGCGCGCCTCCGGCCGCCAAGGGCACCATGAGCGGCAACCGCCCTTCGAGCCCGGATACGTGGATAGTCAACGTCCCGTCCGCGGCGCACGCCTGTTCGAGCCGAACGGCCGCCCGGCGATCCTGGAAGGCGAGCCACTGATCGCCGTTGAAGATCGGCGCGTCCTCGGCGTGCAGCCGATCGAGGCAGTGCTCGATGACGCGGCTGCTGTACGTGCAGAAACTCACCGGGTGCGAGAGGATCGGCGTGGCGGTGTGACTCGTCTGGACGGCCGCGTCGAACGCCGCGTCGAACTCGGCCATGGCAACTTCGGGGCTGCCGCCGAGTTTTTCCACGAGGGTAGCGTCGTCCATCACCATAATGGGCTGCTGCCAGCAATCGTAGCCTGTGCCGTCGCGATCGAAGAACTTCATAGGCCGCCCCGAGCCACACAGGTATTTGCCCCAGAACTCGACGGGCCAGGGGATGTAGCCGAACAGGAGCCGGTAACCGTTCGCGATATGCGCGGGCACGATGGACAGGTATCCCGCCCACGGCGCGCAATGGCACTGAAGCGTCGGGCTGCACGCGCCGAACCGCGCCCGAAATCGCGCCGTCTCGTCGGCCAGCGCCTCGGGCATGGCGAACTCGAGTTCCTCGTCGCGCTCCCGGGGATTGACGTGGGGCGCGAAGGTGTGGCCCCGGGCGCGAAGCGCCGCCACAGTCGCCTCGGAAAGGCGGGTGTCCTCCATCAGGTAGAACGTAGCCGTGCCGCCGCGGCGTTCGAGGGCGGCCGCCAACGACTCGAACTGCTCAGGTGTCGACATGTCGCCGTCGCTCTGGAATACGCCAGCCGTTCGCTGGCCGGCTTCCGGGTAATACCAGAGTCGCGCGAGCGGCTGCGGCGCGACATCGGTGAGCGCCCGGGCCAGCAGTTGGCCGTGAAAATCGGCCTGGGGCAGATGGGCGACGCGCGGATCGAGGTGATCGACAAACAAGTCAAACGTGTGAGGCCACGAGAACCTGCCGTTCGTCGCGTATCCTGCCAGATCCGGATTGCCGAACCGGATCCGCGCCACCGCTTCGGCGAGATCGTAGAGGAACAACACGATCCATCCCTTGCCGACGCGGGCCTTCACCACAGCCGGCCAACCGGCCCCGGCCCAGTCCGCGCCAAACGCCTCGGCCATCACATCGAGCCCGTCCGCCGCCTCCGGGACGGCGTAGCGCGGAACCGGGAGATGGGCTTGAATCGGCGCCCCACTGCCCGGATATCCGTCGCGGATCTGGATGTACCCCGGGTTGAGCACCCGGTATTCAGGGCGTAACCCGATCTCTTCAGCCAGCCCTTGCTGCGGTTGCAGCACGACGACGCCCGCGCCGGCGGTGGCCGAATCGAGCAGCGCGCGGCACTGGGCGCGGGTGAGCACACACCGCGTAACCAGGGCGAGATCCCCCGCGCCGAGATCGGGCAGCGGCTCCGCCGCCAAGTCCACCGCCCCGAAGCCCGTCAGCCCCTCCGCAACGAGAATGTCGCGCGCGAAGAGCCCGTATCGGTTCTCCGGCTGATCCGAACGCGTCACAAGCCACTGATTACACCGCATGGTTCCAGCTTTCTATTCGCCCGTGTCGAAGATGAGCGGCTCGGGCGTGAAGGCCACCTCTTTGTATGCGCCGTCTGCCTTCGCTCCGAGTTCGGCGATCTTCGCGGCCGCCTGCTCGACGATGGCCTCGCAGATTCGCTCGCCCAGTTCCTTCGAGGCCCGCTCCGGAAAGCCCATGACGCCCACGTCGATGGCGGGCCGTTGCGTCATGCGCGCGATCACCATGGGATCGTCGACGATCTTCTCGGCGCGCTGATAGTTGTCTGGATGGGCGATCTGTTCGCTCAGCAACGGCTCGGGATCCAGGGCGAGTTCGTCCATCCGCACCAACTCCGGTTCGAGGGCCATCACCATGGACGTTTCGAGCCAGCCCGCATGCCAGTCGCCCTCGCAGAACGCCTTCTTCCAACCGATCCGTTCGTCATCGAACGCCCACACGGGCAACAGCGCCACCAGCACGTGCTCGAACGCCGGATTCAGCCGGAGCAGCAGTTTCACGGCGTTGTCCAGTGCACGCGCGTTCTCACTCCCGCCGTGGCACAGGAAAAGGTAGATGTTGCGGAATCCCTGCGACACGAGCGACACGAGGATATCGCTGATCACGAGCGACATGGTGGACGGCGACACGTTGATGGTGCCCGGGAGTCCCCCGCCCGAGAACGATTCGTGCATCGTGGGCGCCACGAGCATGTCGAGCCGCCCCCCGATCCGCCGGGCAAGGTGTGTGGCAATGAGCGCGTCCGTCTTCAGCGGCAGGTGGTATCCGTGCTGCTCGGTGACGCCGATGGGGAGGATAATGGACTGCTTCCGGCCCAGATACTCGCGCACCTGCTTGACGGTCATCTCTTCCATGACGGGAAATCGGGTTGCCCTTTGCGCTGTCATTACTCGTTCCTCTGTTCAGCCGGCGTCCAGTTCGCTTCGATTCGCCAGCACCTTCTCGATGGCCCCTGCGATATCATCCATGTCGGAATCGTCGCCCAGGAACACTTCCTGGGGGATCCACACCGCCTCGTGGGCGCACGCCCGTTCGGCCACGGGACACCGTTCCGCAAAGCCCGCGTAATCCATGTCGTCGTGATACGGCGTTCCCAACGGAAACGAACCGTTGATGAACCGTTTCTCGACAAACATCGGGTTTCGATACAGCGGGTAGCTATAGCCCGTGGATACGGGGACGCCTTCCGCGGCCAACGCCTCGACAAACGCATTCCGCGGCAAGCCGGCGGCCTGCTCGTCGTAGCGGAACATGTAGAGGTGGTAGCCGTGGAGCGTGGTGCGGCAATCCTGCACGAGCGGGGCGACGCCCTCGATAGGGCCCAGCCGATCGGACAGGAATTGGGCGGCCCGTTGCCGGTGCCGGATCTGCTCGTCGAGCCGGGACAATTGAACGCGCAGAATGGCCGCCTGGAACTCCGTCATCCGGTAGTTCCAACCGAGCCGGTGGAACTCATACCACGGCCGGCCCACCTTGCGCCCGGCCCATAGCAGCGCGTCGCACGCCTCCGCCATGGCGGCATCGTTGGTGCACAGGATGCCGCCCTCGCCGGCCGTCATGTTCTTGCTCGCCTGAAAGCTGAACGAGCTGAACCGGCCGAAGGAGCCCGCCTTCCGCCCGTTCCATTCGCAACCGTGGGCGTGGGCGGCGTCTTCGATGACGTGGAGATCGTGCGCCGCCGCGATGGCGAGGATCCGATCCATGTCGGCGGGTTGGCCTCCGAAGTGCACGACGAGAATGGCACGGGTTCGTTCGGTGATGGCCTCTTCGAGCCGTTCCGGATCGAGGTTGTAGGTATCGGGATCGATATCGACGAAGATGGGCACGAGGTTGTTCTGCAACACGCAGGTGGCGCTGGCAATATACGTATACGCGGGCACGATCACCTCGTCGCCCACATCCAAATCGAGCGCGCGAATGCCCATCTCGAGCGTGGCGGTGCCGTTGGCCGCGGCAATGCCGTAGGCGCAGTCATGAAACCGGGCGAACTCCTCCTGGAACTCGGCCACCTGGCTCCGCTCGCCCTCCTCAGGCTCGGCGAGACTCACGCCCTGCCCGAAGGCGAACCGCCACCACTTCCCGCTTCGGAGCACCCCGAGCAGGGCCTCTTCTTCGCGCGCGTCGAACACGGGCCATCCGTGGAAGGGCGTCTTCCGGAGGGGTTCTCCACCGTTGATCGCAAGGTTCGCCATGTCAACGTCCCGGGGCGGCCATCTCGCACCGCCCATATCTTATTCATCTCAAGTCACTTACACGAAATCCGGAATGTCGAGTTGAGGGATCTCGAACACCGAATCCAGCACCATCGCCGCCGCGCCCAAGGCCCCGGCCTCCTGGCCCAGTTCCGACACCGCGAACCGTAGCCCGCGCGTAGACGCCTCGAGGGCCTGCCGTTTCACCGTGTTCTCGATGGCCTCGAACAGGAGATCCTGCACCGGGGCCAGCCGCGCGTCGAACACCACCATCTCAGGATTGAACAAGTTCACCGCGTTGGCGATCCCCATCCCCAGATACCGGCTCGTCTCGTCCAGAATGCCCAGGGCCAGTTTGTCGCCCCGCCGGGCCGCTTCGAACACGTGATCCGCCGTGATGGCGGCCGGATCGCCCCCCGCCAGATCGCGGATCGACGACGCGGCCCCTTGCCCAATGGCCTCGGTGGCCCGGCGCGCGATCGCGGGCAGCGACGCCACCGTTTCGAGGCACCCGTAGCTCCCGCACCGGCACACCGGCCCGCCGTCCATGACGTGGGTATGGCCCAGTTCGCCCGCATTGCCGCCCGAGCCGCGGAACAGGCCGTTCGGCGTGGCCACGCCGCACCCGATGCCAGGCCCGAAATCGATGAACATCAGGTGGCCCACGCCTCGCCCGGCACCGAACCGCTTCTCCGCCAAGGTCTTGGTGCGGGTATTCTCCTCCATCTGCACGGGCACCGAGAACTCCTGCTCGAAGATCTCTCGGAGCGGCACACTGCGCCATCCCTCGATCGTGGACGACAGGACGGAGACGCCCCGCTCGCGATCCACAAGTCCCGGATCGGCGATCCCGATGCCGATCAGTCGGGCGCGGTCGATGCCCGCCGAGAGGATGACGTCCCGAACGCCCTCGATCAGCTTGGCAAGAATGGCGTCCTTGTCTTGGCCGAGGGGGAACTCGACGATGTGGCGGGCAACCACGGCCATATCGAGATCCGCGATCAACGCGATCACGTGATCGGCGTCGAACTCGACGCCCACCGCGAGCCCGTGGCCGGCGTTCACCCGAAGCAACACCTGCTTCCGCCCCCGGCCCGCACCGTTCATGCCGGCCTCGATCACGAGCCCGGCCTCAACGAGTTCCCGGACGAGTTCGGTGATGCTCGCCATGCGCAGGCGGGTGTGGGTGCGGATTTGCGTGCGCGATACCGGGCCGCACGTCCGGATGCAGTTGAGGATCAGGGCCTTGTTATACGCCCTGCGAAGCGATTTGGTATTTTGACGTTCCGGCACAGCCCAATGCCCAAAACCAACCATTTACAAGCTATATAATTCCGCGAGCGCAATTAATTTAACCGCAAACAGCCCCAAAAGTCAAGGATCTTGAACTCCCCTGTTTCGACAGCGGGCGCATTCTCCCGGCGTCACCCGGCCTACACGAGCCAGAGCCAACCCATCTCGCGGGCATCATTCCCGCCATAGCCCAGCCGGTATTGCACGCGATCCGGCCCGAAGGGCGCCCAACTCAGCGTCACGCGCCCGCCCCCTCCCTCGGCGTCGAAGCGCACCTGGACGTTGACGCGCATCGGCCGCGCGGGATCGACTTCCCCGTCAAAGGCGTCGAGGGGAATCCGGAGCCGGAACTCGGTTCGGCCCGCGTCAGTGGCCGCCGCGGCCTCCCATGGCGCCTCACGAACCAGCCACCCGAGCCGGGTGCTCCGCCGGCCGGCCGCGTCCACGGCGAAGGTGCGAGGCGGGTAGAGGTGGGATGATTCGAGCCGCACGGTGGCCAGGGCTGCCCGCCAACCACCGGAGGCGGGCACCCGGCATTCCACGCGGACATAGATCGCATCGCTGTCGTGGGCCGCGCGCCACTGCGCGCCGGGCTCTTCGGAGATCGGGGCGGACTTCCCCCCCCGCTCACGCCAGGCAAGCCCGAGCGATGACTGCTCGCACGGTGCCGCGGGCGCGGCGCCCCAGTCCTGGGCGGCCTGCCAGTCTGCTGCCAACGGCCCCGGCGCGGGCGGGCAGTCGTAGCGGTTTGGGCCCAGCGCGCAGCCCGACTGTTCCGGGAACGGGGCTTGGCCGGCTGCGATGGCCTCTGCGGCCTCGACGAACTCGGTATCGAGCAGGCGGTTCAGCAGTTCGATGCGCCAGCGGAGCTTGTCGGGGAAGTACTTGTATCCTTCGGCCTCGGCGTGAAAGCCGAGAAAGGCGTTCTGTTCGCACAGGGCGATCATGCTAGTCGAATGGGCCATCTCCCCTTCGACGATCCCGCGCAGTTCGTCCAGAACACCCCCCCGCTCCTCAGCCGCGCCGTAGAGAAGGCGCTCG
>JAFGTL010000341.1 GCA_016934125.1 Candidatus Hydrogenedentota bacterium | reverse complement strand
GGGCCGGTTGAAGATCTCCCAGTCGATGAGGCCGCCGCGGCCGGATACCCCGACGCTGCCGGTGCCGATGCCGCCTAAGGGGAATGAGATCATGGCGAGGCTTGCGCCGGTGAACTCCCGCTGTGGCCCCTGGGCCATGAGTTTCTTCTTCATGGTGTGCCCTCCCTCTCGATCGCCCAGGGCGATAGTAGCCGAGAGGTGCGCCCAATCTCCAGCAGAAGGCGGCGAGGTGGGGGAAGGGGGAGGAGTAAGATGGTGCCGGTGCACGGATTCGAACCGCGGACACGTGGATTATGATTCCACTGCTCTAACCAGCTGAGCTACACCGGCAACCGAATGGATGCGCGATTCCCGGACGGGGCAATCGTCTCGCCCGAGCGCGGACGCAGATGCTATCACAAACGTGGATGCCCTGTCCACTCGATTGCGCCGGCGGAGTGCCCGCGCTCCCCGGCCATCCGCCCCGCGCCGCAGCCCATCTCCCAAGGCGCGTAGTGCCGGCCGCCCAAGGCCAATCTACACCTTGAGATCCAGGCTTGAGCCCGTCGACGAGGTCACCGATGCGGACAACACGGCCCGTACAACCGCCCCGCTGCGTTCCTGGGCATCCTGCATCTTGGCCTGGGTTTCCAGGAGTGACGCCTTGGCCTGCGCCTGAGCTTGGCGGATGATGGGGCCGATACCGCTCGTCCCACCAATCGGCTGAATCATAACTCACCCTCCATGGACAGCCTTCACCACCAGAGATTATACCATACCGCGCCGGCGGTTTGCGCGGCTTCGCGCGCGGTTTGCGCGATTCGCGCACGGTTTGCGCGGTTGTGTCAAGATATTCCTGCGGCGTTCGAGCCGCCGTCAGCCGCCGCCCTGTGCAACGCCCAGGCCGCCACGAGATAGAACAGCAGCGCGGCCACGACGACGGCCCGGAAGCCGGCGTGCACGGCCAGGAACGTGGCGAGGGTGGCGCCGGCCACGGAGGCGCATCCGTTGATGCCCCACGCCCACGGGACGAGGGCCTGGTAGCGCTCGGACACGGCCTGCAGTGCGGTGGGGAAGGGCACGCCCATGCAGAAGGCCAGCGGGGCGAGCAATACGACGCTTGCCGCCACCTTGGCTGCATCGTGCCAGGCGGCAGCGGCGGCGAACAGGAAGGGGAGGATGGCGAGGTAGAAAGCCGCGACGACGGCGACTCCCAGGACGGCCGCGGCCACGCGGTGCGCGGGTGCCGTGCGGAGGCGGCCGGCGGCCAATCCGCCGAGGCCGGAGAACACGAGGAAGGCGGTAAGCACCACGGCGACGGCGTAGATGGGGTATGCGAGGAACAGCATGAACTTCTGGATAAAGGCGATCTCGAGGAACATGTAGGCGACGCCGAGGCAGGCGAAGTAGAGCGCGATCCAGCGTTTCCGGCCCTTCCCGCCGGCGCGCCGGGCCAAGGGAATGAGCGGCAGGAGGATCAGGGCCGCGCCCGCGAGAATGCTCTGGACGATGGTGGCGAGCAAGGTGACGTATCCCCCTTCGACAAAGGGCGTCCATTCGGTGCCCATGCCGCGGATCAGCCTGGGCAGGGCGGCCCACTTGAAGGAGCGGAAGAAGTAGGGGCGATCATCCGTGGCGGGCCGGATGTAGAAGGGATAGGCATCGAGGAACCGCCCTGCATCGGGCGAGAGCAGGGCGCGGGCGGCCTCGAAGTACACGGGCTCTTCGAGGATGGTGAAGCGATTCACCTCGGCGCCGGCGATGCCGGGGCAGTAACAGAGATCGATGCCGCGTTCGGCGCAGAAGGCGCGAACCGCGCCGATCTGAGCGGGGGTGAGCGGTGCGCGGGCGACGCAGATCGTCGCGGTGTTCCACGAGCGCACCATGACGAGGTGGGCGGCCGGCTCGCGGATGCCCGCCAGCCGGCAGGCATCGATGGCCGTGGCGAAGAGCTTGATGGCGTCGCGGGGGGGAGTCTTGAGCCAGCAGTTCACGGCCAGCACGCCGTTGTCCGTGAGCCGATCCAGGAACAGGCCGAACGCCTCGACGGTATACAGGTAGCTCTCGTTCAAGGCGAACACGCCCGCGGCCACGGCGTTGAAGGCGCCGTAGAGCGGGAGTTGGATGAGTTCGTGGCGTGCCGGGGAGGCTTCGAGGCAGCCGCGCGCCTCGGCCACGGCGATGTGGACGTCCGGGCGGCTGTAGAGGCCGCCGGCGAACGTGGCTAATCGCGTGCGCACCAGTTCGACGACGCGGGGATCGACTTCGATGGCGGTGACGGAGTCCGCGCCGTGGTAGAGCGCGCTGAGCACGTCCGAGCCGCCGCCGGCGCCGAGCACGGCGACGCGGGACGGTTCGACAAGGCGGTAGGCGACGGCGGAGGTGACGTAGTCGAGGAAGGCGAAGCGGGCCAGATCGCCGTTGAAGGCGTGGACGGGCGACACGGCGCCGGCGTCGTAGAAGAGGCCGATTTGCGCGGGGAATGGCCCGAGTTCGGCCCAGGGGTAGTTGCACACCTGCCCGGGCGTCTCGCGGATTTGGGCGGACTGCACGGCCGTCACTACGGCGAAGGGGCTGCACGTCTGGGCAACGATCTCGGCGTCGGGGGCCTGGAGGGCGTAAGACAGGTTCTTGTATTCGGAGATCCGCGGGGGAAACCAGGCCCGCGGCAGGAACAGGAGCAGGGCGGTGAGGGCGAGGGCGACGGCCGCGGTTCGTAGGACGCCGCGGCCCCGTTGGGCATCGAGGGCGAGCAGGGCGGCCGCGGCGAAGGCGGGCAGCAGCAGGTAGAAGAGGAGCGACACCGGATGGAGGACGAAGAGCAGGAGCGGCGCTGCGGCCGCCCCGAGGCCGGAGCCGAGCATGTTGACGCAATAGAGCCGGGCGACGCGGGCCGGATTGGCCATGAACGCCAAGGCGAGACACGCCGCTACCAGGAAGAAGGGCGTCGACAGCACGAGGTAGAGGAGCAGGAGGTAGAGGAACTGGGCGCGTTCGGCCATGAGGCGGAACGTGTCGAAGGGGATGCGTTGTGCGAGCAGGTAGGCTGCGGGAAGGCTGACGGCCAGGGCGAAGGCCGTGAGCCGGAGCGCGCCGGCCTCGCGGCCGCGCAGCCGTGCGCGGAGCAGGGCGAGGGCGGTGCCGCTGGCGCCGAATCCGAGCATGGCGACACTGATGATCATGTAGGCGAAATGATGCCACTGGGTGATGGAGAACACGCGGATCAGCCCCACCTGGTAGGCGATGCCGATCCCGCTGATGAGCAGAATGGCTGGCTCCGCGTGGCGTGGTTTCATGTCGCAACGATGCCCCACCCGGTTGTGTGAATAGTCTACCACGAGCCGGCCCGGCCGCTGGACAAGCGGGCGGGATTGGGCTACAGTGAGGCGTTGCGGCGGATGAACGGGGAGGCAGGAGGGAATATATGCTCGGCATGGGTGCAGCGGTATGGGCGCAGGGGGCCGGGGCGGCCCATCGCGAATTTCAGATTTCCCTGGCGGGGTGGTCGCTCCACCGCAGCGTTGGCGAGGGCGAAGGGCAGATCGCGCAACTCGACATGCCCCAACTGGCGCGGGATGAATTTGGGATCGACGCCATCGAACTGGTGAACACGATGCTCGCGTCCACCGAGCCGGCCTATGTGGATCGGCTCGCCAAGAACGCGGCCGATCGCGGCGTGCGGTTCCTGCTGATCATGGTGGACAGGGAAGGGGCCCTGGCATCGCCCGATCCGGGGGAGCGCGACGAGGCGGTGCGCCGGCACGCCGCGTGGCTCGATATCGCGGCGGGGCTCGGCTGCCACTCGATCCGCGTCAACTGGCACGGGGCGGAGGCCGCCGAGGCGAAGGATCCGGTGGCGCGCCGGGCGCTCATCGAGCGATCCACCGGCGCATTCCGGGCGCTGTGCGAGCAGGGCGACTCGAAGGGGCTGAACGTGCTCGTCGAGAATCACGGCGGGCCCTCGTCGTATCCCGAGGCTATGGTGGAACTTATGGAGGCCGTCGGCCATGAGCGGTTCGGGACGCTGCCCGATTTCGGCAACTTCCCGGACGACGTGGATCGGTACGGCGCGGTTGATTCGCTCATGAGCCACGCCAAGGCGGTGAGCGCGAAATGCATTGATTTCGACGACGAAACCGGACGCGAAACCACGATGGACTACGAACGCCTCATGGAGATCGTCGTGGACAAGCACGGCTACCACGGCCATATCGGGATCGAATACGGGGGCAACCGGCTGAGCGAGTTCGACGGGATCAAGGCCTGCAAGCGGCTGCTCGAACGGCTGCGGCGCGCGGGCGCCGGGGGGGCGGCATGAATCCATTGAAGCTCGGGCTTGGCGGTGTCGGCGGGTTCGGCCGGCAGCATGTGGCCATGGCTGAGACGCTGGTGGCCGAGGGCCTCGTCGAGATCGTGGCGTTTGCAGAGCCGAGCGACGCGCCCGAGGCGGTGGGCCGCCTCGGGGCCGCGGGCGCCCGGCGTTATGCCGATTTCCACGACATGCTCGCCGGCGAGTCGGATCTGGATCTCGTCTGCATCGCGTCGCCGATCCCGTGCCATGTGCCCATGGCGAGGGCGGCTTTCGAACGGGGCGTGCACGTGTATCTCGAGAAGCCGCCCGCCGTACGCATTCAGGATCTGCGAGAGCTTGTCGCCCTGCAGGAACGGGCGGGCGTCTTCTGCTGCGTCGGATTCCAGGACATCGCCCGGCCGATGGTGGCCGCGCTGAAACGGGCGCTGTGCGGCGGCGAGGTGGGCCGGATCCGCTCGATCCGCGCCGAGGCGCGCTCCCAGCGGACGGCGGCCTACTACGCGCGGGCGCCGTGGGCGGGGCGGGTTCGGCTGGGCGAGGACTACGTGCTGGACGGCCCGATGAACAACGCCTGTGCGCACGTACTCAACCTGGCCGCATACTTGGCCGCGCCCGATCTGCACGAGTTCGCCCGCCCCCTGTGGGTGCAGGGCGAGGTATACCGGGCGGAGGCCGCCGGGAAGGATGCCGAAGACACGAACTGCCTGCGCGGGGCCATGGACAGCGGCGTCGAGGTGTGCGTCCACTTGACGCAGTGCGCGTCGCGCCATTATCCGCGGTCGTGGACGATCACCGGGGACGGCGGCACGGCCCGGCTGCACGACACGGACGGCGTGGAACTGCCCGGCCGGCGGATTCCGCCCAGCCAGCCGGAGACGCCGGAGACGACGCTGTTCCGGCGGCTCGTCGAGGTGATCCTCGAAAGCGACGAGCCGCTCCTGATGCCGTTGGCGGAGGCCGAAGGGCATCTGCTGTTGTCGAACGGGGCCTACGAGTCTTCGGGCCGCATCCACACGATCCCGGAAGCCTATACGGCGCAGGTGGATGCGGGCGGGGGCCCGGCAGTGGTGGTGAACGGGCTCGACGAGGCAATGGCGGAATGCGCGGCCGCGGGCCGGCTCTTGTCGGAGGCGGAGGTGCCGTGGGCCGTGGCCACGGAGCCGTTTGATCTCACGGCCTACGAGGGCTTCCCGGCGCGTTGGTCGGGCTGAGGCACGAACGGGCCGCTCACGCCCTGTCGGGCGCGAGGGCCGCGATGAAGTCGTCCACGTCGAACACGAAGCCGAAGGCCAGCGCCACCCGCCACAAGGCGAGTTCTTTACACATCTCGGCGCGGGCGGATTCCTTGTTCTCTACGGCGGTGGTGGCCTGACGCAGGGCGGAGCACATGATGCCGTGCTTTGTCATGTCGGCCATGCCGCCCGGCGACAAGAGCAGGCACCAGTTGATGGCGAATCCGCAGTAGATCAAGTGATTGATGCCCGCCTCGTTGCACAAGGCGAGGAGTTGGTGGGCGTTCTCGGCCACACCTTCATCGCCCAGGGGCCGGGCCTCGTCGGGGAAATCGATCTGCGCGAAGCCGCGGCTGATATCGTCCGTGTTCCGCTCGGTGGGGTAGCCGTGAATGCGCTTGAACTCGGCGGCCTTGTCCCGTAACGGATCCGAGGTTACTTTGGCGGGCGCGGGCGGCGGGGGCCCGGCCAGGGCCACGGCGCGGCGGTATCCGGGGAGATTCTTGTAGTAGTCGCCGCCGCCGACTACGTGAAACAGCGTCAGGCGGGATACGCGCACGGCGGACAGCAGGCGCGGATAGACATCGCGCAGGATCGCGTTCGCCCGGGGGATATAGGGCACGACGCGCCACCAGCCGGGGAACTCGTCGAAGGTGCCCGTATCCCAGGCGTGCATGGACACGACGGCCGTGTGTGCGCGCGAGAACTCGAGGGGCTCCTTCTGCCAGCCGCCGAACGCCTCTTCGGGCACATCGCGGGCGAAGTCGGCGTCGTGGTGCTGGTAATAGCATGCGGGGAGGACGATGGACTCCATGACGGGCAATTCTCCCTGTTGGGGCGGCGTGGACAGCGGAACCGCTCCGGCGAGGTGGGCGCCGAGGGCCGCGTGCCCCATTCGGCGCAACGCATCGCGGCGCCCGATTCGTTTGTCGTATTCCGGGCTCATGCGGACGTGCTCCTGGCGTTCCCGGACTCGTCGTGCTCCGCTGTATTGTACGCCACGGGAGGGAGCCGGGCCAGCCACAGGGCCGACACCGGCCCCTCACTCATGTCCAGTTCTGGCTTTCGAGGTGCTCGCACCACAACGGAGGCCACCGGGCGCGATGGGGAGACTGTGCGCTTGTGGTGCGGCCGGGAATCTGGGGAGGTATTCGCGCCGGGGACTCCGCTCTGAACATGGATGTCCCCAGATTCCCGGCGTCGGCACGCATCCGGTCTTGTGGTTCTGGTGCAAACTTGGGGAGTGAGCCCTTGAGCGGGGCCTGTTTTGCGCCGGCCCCGGGTGCTTGCTATACTCGTGCCTACCTCGTTGGACGCTGGCCGCACTGGGCCAGTGCGGGAAGTGTCCGGCGGCTCGCGCGAGCCCCTTGTCAGACGTAGAGGAGTCCCGACTTGGCCTTGAATCGAACGGCGGTTGCGCTCGTCGTGGGATTGGCCCTCGCCGGCGGCGCGGCGAATCCGGTTTGCGCCCGTGCGGCCGAGCCCGTGACGCTTTATTACTGGGGGAACGAGGGCGACGTGCTCGCCCTCGACTTGATCCAGGATTTCGAATCGCTCCACGACGGCAGCGACGGCCGCCCGCCCATCAAGATCATCATGGGGCAGAGCGCGTCCGTCAACAAAACCAGCGATCCCCAGCGGCTGTTGTGCGGCATTGCCGGCGGCGATCCGCCCGATGTGGTGTGGTTCGATCGGTTCGCGGTGGGTGAATGGGCCGCCAAGGGCGCGTTCATGTCGCTCCAGCCGTACCTCGACCGCGACCTTGCCGAGCGCCCCGACGATCCCTTCACGCTGCGGGCCGAGCAATTCTACACGCCCTGCTGGGATGAGGCCTGTTACGGGGACGAAGTCTACGCCATCCCGACCACCACCGATAACCGGGCCATGTTCTACAACCTCGATTCATTCGAGCGCCACGCCGAGGAGCTGATCGCCGCCGGCTGCGTGGATCCCGACGACGCCACCAAGCCCGGCCCTCCCCAAACCTGGGATCAACTCAAGGCGGCCACGGAGATCCTCACCGAATACGATGATGATGGCAAACTCGTCCGCGTCGGATTCATCCCCAACTACGGGAACTCGTGGCTCTACATCTACGGCTGGCTCAATGGCGGCAAATTCATGAGCGATGACGGCCGCACCTGCCTGCTCGATTCCGACGAGATTGTCGACGCCCTCGTCTTCATGACGGAAGTCTATGACATCATGGGCGGGGCCGCGGCCGTAAACGCCTTCCAAACCAGCCAGGAAGGCGGCGATCTCGATCCCTTCCTGTCCGACAAGGTCGCCATGCGCATCGATGGCGACGGCTACCTCTGGCACATCGCCAACTACCGCCGGGATATGCAGTTCGGCGTGTGCCTCGCGCCCGCCCCCCCGCAAGGGCGGCGTCTGGGCTGGTGCGGCGGCTGGGCCCTCGTCATCCCCGCCGGCGCCGAGCACCCCGACGAGGCCTGGGAGTTTATCAAGTACATGGTGTCGCGGCGGGCCGAGCGCATCAAGTCGGACGCCAACCTCCAGAACCAGCGCGCCCAGGGCTACACCTGGATCCCCGGCATTCACGCCCGTAAGGATCTCACCGAGTGGATTCTGGACAAGTACTTCTACAGCGATCCAACCGTCGCGGAGAACCTCAAAGTCGCCAAACGGACCTTTGTCGACGCCATGCCCTTCTCGAAATACCGGCCCGTCACGCCGGTGGGCCAGAAGCTCTGGAACGAGCAAGTCCGCGCCATGGAGAACGGCATCTACAAGAAGTTCGACAAGACCGATATCCGGGCGAACGCGAGGGAGGCGTGCCGGCGCGCCGCCGCCGAGGTGCAGCGCGAACTCGATGCCATCTTCGATCCGCGCGAGTATCCCCAGTTGTCGTGGAAGCCCATCGTCGTGACGTACATCGGCATCCTCCTCATGGCCGTGGCCTTCGGCTACTGGTATTTCAACCGGAAAATGCACGCCACCGGCTATTTCCGCCGCGAGTTCTACGCGGGCTACCTGTTCGCCTCGCCGTGGTTCCTCGGCTTCGCCGTGTTCGGCGGCGGCCCTATCGTGTTCTCGCTGTTCATGAGCTTCTGCCGGTATGACGTGCTCTCCGCGCCGGAATTCGTGGCCTTCGACAACTACATCGAGATGCTGTTCGGCGATCCCCTGTTCTACAAGTCCCTCTGGAACACCGTCTTCATGGTGATCGGGCTGCCGTTGGGCATGGCTGTCGGCCTGGGCATCGCGATGCTCCTCAGCTATGAGATCAAGGGCATGGCCGTGTATCGCACCTTCTTCTACCTCCCGGCCATCATGCCGGCCGTGGCCGCATCGATTCTCTGGATCTGGATCTTCAACCCCCAGGAAGGCATTCTCAACTCGCTCCTCGACACGCTTGGCCTGACGGGCCCGCTGACGGCCCTGTTCCGCGTCGACGAACTGGCCTGGCTCCAGAACGAGTATCTCTCGAAACCGGCCCTCATCCTCATGGGACTCTGGGGGGCCGGGGGCAGCATGATCATCTGGTTGGCCGGGCTCAAGGGCATTCCCAAGCACTTGTACGAAGCCGCCGAACTCGACGGGGCCGGCCGGTTTCGCAAGTTCTGGAACGTCACCCTCCCTATGCTGAGCCCCTACATCCTGCTGAACTTGATCATGGGCCTCATCGGCACGTTCCAGATCTTCACCCAGGCCTACATCATGACGCAGGGCGGGCCGGTGGACTCGACGCTGTTCTACGCGTACGCCCTGTTCAACAACGCGTTCCGCTACATGAAGATGGGGTATGCGTCGGCCATGGCATGGGTGTTGTTCGCCATTGTCCTCGTGTTGACGATCATCCAACTCCAACTGTCCAAACGCTGGGTTTACTATGAAACGGAGAAGTAGCGACGGATCGCGCCGGATACGGCGCACTCCGGCGTGAGAACGGAAGCATCGTGCGGCGCATTACGAAGACAGAGCGACGGGGCCGATCGGTTCTCCTGCACGCGGCGCTGATCGCCGGCTCCTTTGTGTTCTCGATCCCCTTCATCTGGTTGATCAGCACCTCCTGCAAAGTGTCCGACGAGATGTATCCGCCCCGATGGATTCCCCAGGTTCCGCCCGGCGTAAAACACTCGCCCTACATCGGGATCCGGCAGAACGAACGCGCCGTCCGCCCGGTAGGCGTCCGCCGCGAGGATTGGGAGCGGCTGAGCGGGCCGATCCGCGAGGCCATTACGGAAGACGTCGCGGCCCTGGCCGATGGGCTCCCCGCGTTCTACCGCCCCTACCTCCGCGAGCCCGACTTGGCCGAGGGGGTTCTGGCGCGGCTGGTGCGGCGCGCGCCCGACGCCCTCTTCTCGAAGCCTGCGCCGGAGGCCACAACCTGGTTCGCCCAGCGGATCGACGAAGAACTCGTGCGGTATGTATTCGAGAGCGTGTATCGCCGCGTGGCCGTGTCGGACGTCAAGTTCCACGGGTGGGACGTGATGTCCGTCGAATACCCGACTGAGGACAAGGTTTATCCTTGGGAGGTGGTATCCGGGGACGCTGAATTGGTGGGGCGGCGCGAAGGGCTGCTGCGTGAGGCGCGCGAGGTGCACTACCGCTTCGACGACGAATCGTCCTTCACGCTCGGCATCACGCTTCCCCTCGAGATGGAGGCGGACAACCTCAAGAAGATCGTCATCAGCAATCACGCCGATCGATCCTGGCATGAGATCCGGGCCACCGTGGAGCTCGCGGGCCGGCGATACCGGGCC